>NZ_LT594621.1:3100531-3400531 GCF_900091655.1 Culturomica massiliensis | reverse complement strand
CTGATCCGCCGTCTTACCCCAAACGTTACGATCATTTACGACGGGGACGCTGCCGGTATAAAAGCTTCTCTCCGGGGAATCGATCTCGTGCTTGAAGAAGGATTAAATGTAAGGGTATTGTTACTACCTGACGGCGAAGACCCCGATTCGTTCTCCCAATCGCGTACCCCCCAGGAATTATCGGAATACATCACAAATCATGAAACGGATTTTATCAGCTTCAAAACAAAGCTGTTGCTGGATCAGGCCGGTAATGATCCTATCGAAAAAGCCCGTCTGATTACGGAAATCGTGCGCAGCATATCGCTCATACCCGACAGCATCACCCGCTCGGTATATGTACGTGAAACGGCGACCCTCATGCAGGTGGAAGAGACCGTTTTATACAATGAAATCGCCCGTATACGTACAGGTAAAAACGCAGATGCCGCACACCAACATATTGTCCGGCATCAGCAAACACATCCGGTTCAATCCCAGGAAAAAACACCTCCGGTATACAGTACGGAAAAACTTTGCGAAACCGAAGAAAGTGTACTGATACGTTACCTGCTGTTATTCGGCAACCAGGAGTTATACGAAGAAAAACGGGATAACGGCACCTACTCTGTCAGTGTCGGCGAATACATCATCGAAGAACTCGGAGAAGACGAACTCGAAATGTTTAATCCCGGCTTCTGTGAAATTCAAAAAGAATATCGGGCTCATTATAAGACACCCGGCTTTATTCCGGCTAAATTTTTCATCGGTCATACTGATCCTGCCATCAGCAGCATCGCTGCCGACATCCTCAGCGAACCTTACGAATTAAGCAAAATGTGGACGGAGAAGGAAAGCAGCGTTGTCAAAGAAGAACGTCTTTTTTCCGAGTTACTCCCTAAGATCGTAGATAATTACAAAATGCGACGGGTAGAAATAATGACCCGGCAAGCCGACAATAAAATCTTAGAACTCCAAAACAGCGGTAACGGAGAGGAAATTCTGACCTGGATTAAAAAGAAAAATGCCATCAACCGCATCCGGGCCCGTCTGAACGAAAAGCTCGGTCGTACCGGAGTTAAATAATCAAATAAATCGTTCCCGGTTTTGTGTTTGGTAAAGTCCTGTCAACAGACATATTACAGAAGCTATCAACAAAATAATACGGTTACTCAACACAATACTGTAAAAAACAGCAGGATTTTTATCCAAAGGCAGATCGAAAGGATTCAGAAAAACATTCCATTTACTGGCTCCTAAGGTATTGCGCATAATAAAAAATATCAAGCCGATAATAATAATAACGACCGCCGTACCGTTTCCGTTTTTAATAATCGTACTAAGCATAAAACAAAGTGTACCGATAAAAAAAGCCGGTACTAAAACCTGAAGCGTAAGCTCTACCGGTGCTACTTCCACCAACAGCCAATCCGTAAGCAGCGACAACCCCAGTGTAATGGCGAAACAAATGACATAAGCGATCAGCAAACGGAACAACCACACTTTATAGCGATAATTCGGTATTCCGAAAATAATTTCGATAATCTTGGCATCCTGATCATTCTGAATCCCGAAACACATCGGATAAAATATCAACAGGACAGAAGGCACCAGCAACATATTATACCCCGTACTCTCCGTAATTTCGGAATCGGAAACCAGATTGAGGATCACCGTCAGGATAAAAAAAGCGACAGCACTCAATACAAAATAAATAAACTTATTCCCAAATACGATCTTTACATTGTAATGCGACAAGCGTAATAAGGTATCGAAAAATTGTTTCATATCAATGTCTAAAGTCTAAAAAGCCAAAGGCCACCGGAAAGCGCCTTTAGCTTCAATCGTTTATTGTGTAATAATCTGTTCATTATTTGCCAGCTTTACCCCTCTCAACAGCCACAAATAAGAATCTTCCAATACAGGGTTTGTCCGGACAGCGTTCGGGACAGGCTGGGTTTCTGAAAGACATCTTACCCGGATACTTTCGCCCATACGGATATGATGTACGATCAACAATTCCGGTGGTAATTGAGCAAATTCTTCCAGCGAAACTTCAAATACCCAGGTCACGTCTTTGGCAATACCGACCATTTCCGAAGGTGTCCCGTGATATTTCAACGATCCCTTGTTAATAACGCCGACCTGATTACAGGAACTGGCAATATCCTCAATAATATGAGTAGAGAATATTACAATCCGGTTGCGGGACAGTTCTACCAACAAATTCCGGAAACGGATACGTTCTCTCGGGTCCAGACCGGCTGTCGGTTCATCGACGACTAAAATACGTGGCAGATTAAGCAGTGTCTGTGCTATACCGATACGCTGTTTCATACCGCCGGAGAAGCCCCCGATTTTTTTGTCCTTATTTTCATACATGTGTACCGCCTCAAGTACTTCCCTGATCCGTCGTACCCGTGTTTCCTTTTCATAAATACCTTTCAACAATGCCTGGTATTCCAGAAATTGCCAGGAAGTCAGATTTTCATAGGTACCGAACTCCTGTGGCAGATACCCGATCAATCCCTGTAATTCTTCCCGTTTCTCCTGTGTATCTATGCCATTGATAAATATTTTACCGTAACTCTGCTCGAATACACCGCAAATAATACGCATCAACGTCGTCTTGCCGGCCCCATTCGGACCCAACAACCCAAACATACCGGTGTGAATATCCAAAGACACGGCATTCAAAGCCTTAAAAGGTTTTTTGCGGTAACCGATCACCGGCACTTTGGTAGCCATACGGTAAAAACTTTTCCGCAAAACCCGGAAACTCCCGTCTATCAAATCGATATTGATATTATACTTATGAATACGATCTGAGAGATATTTCACCAGAATACCGGCATACCACAACATGCCCAGCATAACCGGACCGCCTCCGCTATGGAATCTGAATATAGCCCATATAACGGTCACAAAAGGAGAAAAATAATACAATACAAATCTGGTCACCCGCACAATCCGTCCCAGAAAACGCCGGTTACGGAACATCAGGAATTCTTGTCCTATCCTGAGAAGGCGAATAAACAACAGCCATGTCAGAATAGCAAACAACATTCCCCAGAATGTATTTTCCTGGTAATAATACACAAAATAAAAAAAGAATACTGCCAACGGCACAAGCCAGAACAAAAGCCGTAAATCTTTCCAATTCCGGTATTCTTCTTTCAGCCCAAGCCGTTCCCGAATCCGCTGCCCGGATAGCCATTCACGCTTAAATTCAGAGGGACGTCCATAAATTTTTACCAGATTCCGTACCTGAATTGTAATTTCCCGGTCTTCCGGAATAATATGGCTGTTGGCCCGGCGCAGACTCCCTTCCATAAACCAGGTCACTCCCGGCACCAGAATGACAGCCCCTATCAGATAAGCAATCCGCCACAGTAACGAATCGGAGAACACCATAATACATATCACAGCAACCAACAATAATGTCAATTGCAGAATTTTCATGGTAAGACTCTGGGTGCGGAGACGTCTTAACGCATCCTCCAACCCGGAATATAAGGTAGGAATAATTACCAATGTCAACAAAGTACTCATTGTCAATCCGCCGATCACCGTAATAGCAAAAGGAGCACCTAACCCGGCGACAAACTCACCTTTCCCCATCGCTAACGGCACCATAGCCACAATCGTCGTAATTGCCGTTATTAAAATCGGCCTCAAACGGGAAATACCCGCCAGCAACAACGCCCGTAATTTCCGGTTTCCTTGCCGCCTCAGTAAAGAGGTATAATCGATCAGAATAATACTGTTGTTTACCACAATACCGATCAGGATAATAAAACCGATCATTACATTCGCATTCATCAGCGAATTATTGGTAAACAATAACGCCAGTAACGAACCGATAGCCGCCAAGGGTATGGCAAACATCAATACGACAGGGGCACTCAACGATTCGAAAACAGAAGCCAGAATCATAAAAATGATAACGAAAGCGGCCAAAATCAGGAATGTGAATTCCTCCGTCTCGTTTTCCTCATGCACGACTTCGACAGCCAAACCGGACGGGATATCCAATTTCTGCACCATCTCATCAATCTCGGTCCGGGCGGCCTCCAAAAACTCTTTCGACTCATTGACATCCGAAACGAAACTATACCTGACCTCGATCTCTTTATCCTGATTTACCCGGGTAATGTTGCCTTGTCCGCGTGTAAGATTAATCGTGCTGAAACTCCGTAAATCAATCAGGGAACTGTTCTGATTCGTGACTTTCATTTCCCGCAGCTCATCCAAATTACGCTGCTTTTGTTTATCATCCTCATCCGCCTCTGCAAATTCTTTGTCTTTAATGATGATATCATATTCCTCATCTCCGGCCTTATATTTGATTTGAGTCGTATTCTCAGGAGCAAAATTCACCAATTCCGTCACCACATTATTGGGTGTCACGTCATAGATCCCCATCAGATACTGGTCGAACTGAATACGGGCTTCCGGCTTCCCCCGTGAAGTATTTACCCAGGCATAATTAATATTTTCCAGATCCTGCAATTGATATTCCACATATTCAGCAAGATTCTCCATTTTCTCAAAATCCTGTCCTTTGATGATAATCTTCTCCGTCTGATTTCCCATTCCCATCAATTTGAGCAGTTCTTCCCCACCACCCATAATGGCACTTCCTCCACCACCCTGGAAATTCTGGCTGCTACTCCGGGCTTCCAGACTGATGTTCCAGATCCGTAATCGCCGGGCCTTATCCAACACCATACTCTTGACCTCATTCAGCGATTTCTGATCGATATTTTTAAAATCCTTTTTCAGCTTAATACTGACATTGGCATCTTCTGCATATATTTTGGAAGTAATCTGTTCAATTTCAGGCACTCCGAGCAATTCCTCCTCATAACGGCGGATCATATCGTCGGTACGGCCAAGCGTATACCCCGTCGGAGAAGTAATATACACCTCGAAAGTATCCGACTCCACTTCTTTCAATGTATTGAGCGTCAATGTCAGTGACAACACAATTGTTATGATCAATGCAAGAATCGACCCGATAACGATCTGCGCCGGTTTACGCAGACAATATTTTAAAATAGCGATATAAACCTGCACCGGCCGGCTGTAAATAGAAAGGGAACTGAAATTAACGGGATGATCCTTTCTGGTCATAAAATAATTCACTGCCATAGGAACCAGCAACAAAGCCACGACCAGAGAAATAGTCAGTGTCGCCACAATAGATACACCCACATGCTCACCGATCAGCTTGATCATGTAATTGTCGGCAAACACAAAAGGCAGAAAAACGGTAATTGTCGTCAAAGTCGCCGCCAGAATTGCCTTCCATACTTCTTTCGTCCCCCTCACTGATGCTTCCTCAGCAGACACACCAATCCCCCGCAAACGGAATATATTCTCCATGACGACGACAGAGTTATCGAGTAACATCCCGACCGCCAGAGCAATTCCCGTCAACGTAAGCGTATTGATCGTTATCCCGCTCAAATAAAAGAAATAGAAAGAAGAAAAAACCGAAATCGGGATCGCGAAAGCAATAATCGTTACAATCCTCAAATTCCGCAAGAAAAGATAAAGAATAAAAATCGCCAGGATTGCACCCGTCAAACCCAGATTGACAATCGTATCGATATTCTCATTCATGGTCTCCGCCACATCCGTATCGATCTTTATACTGACTCCTTTCGTCTCTAATTCCGCATTTAGTTTACCGATCTCCGCTCTGACCCGCTCCGACAACTCGATAACATTGACTTGTGGAGATTTCGCGACAATACAGGTTATCACCTCCTTGCCGTTCACCCGGGAGTAAGATTCTTCCTCTTTAATTCCGAAGCGGATTTCAGCGATATCCTTCAGCAACACCGGTCCCTGGGCAACGACAATATTCCCCAGGTCTTCCGTTTTCAAATACTCTGCCGTTACATTGACAAAATAACGCCTGTTATTTTCATAAGCCGGACCGGCAAAGGTTTTTTCTGCCATATTCC
The DNA here is from genome assembly GCF_900091655.1 of Culturomica massiliensis. Taxonomy (NCBI): domain Bacteria; kingdom Pseudomonadati; phylum Bacteroidota; class Bacteroidia; order Bacteroidales; family Odoribacteraceae; genus Culturomica; species Culturomica massiliensis. Next base: position 3,394,577 of record NZ_LT594621.1, on the reverse strand, counting down.
GGCTAATGAGCGAACTGATTTGAGAAGTAGTCAACTTTAAAGCATCACACTTGTCCTGATCGATAATAATTTCGATGCTTTTCTGGCGTCCTCCCATAACCGACACGGCAGCCACCCCATCGATATTTTCCAATATCGGAGCAATATCTGCGTCAGTGACACTGCGTACATAGTCGACATCCTCATCACTTAAGACAAATAAAGTCATAAACTGAGAATTCACCATCCCGGTCGGAGCTTTGTTTACCGAAATTCTGAATTCGTCAGGTATATTTGCCGTAATCGCCTTGATCTTTTCTTCCAATTTCAGGTAAGCATACTTGATATCAGTACTTTTCACGAACGTAACCGTAATCCGGGCATTCCGGGTGGAAATCTGGGTTTCGATCTTCTCAACCCCTTCCAGGGCACTTATCACACCTTCTACCGGAATAGCAGCCTGACTCTCGATATACTTCGGATCAAGTTCATTCGTTGTCGTAATATTTACACTCAGCATCGGCAATTCAGCATTCGGATAGAGTTCCATAGGCAGATAGCTATAGGAAAAATACCCCATCAGCGTTAAACCGATGAAAAGCATTGAAATCAAAACACGACGTTTAATCAGTTTATCCATTTCATTAAAGTCAAAAATCAAAAATTATTTTTTGACTTTCCGGTCAAAAATATAATACACACAAGGAATAACGATCAATGTCAATATGGTCGCCGTAACCAAACCACCGATAACAGCCAACGCCATCGGAGAACGCAAAGAAGCTCCCTCCCCGAATCCGAAACACATCGGCAACAGAGCTAAAATCGTCGTAAGCCCCGTCATGATAATCGGTCGTATACGCTGCTGGGCTGCGGCCATAATTGCCTCTGTCAGCTCCATTCCCTGCTCTTTCAACTGATTTATCCGGTCGACCAGAATAATAGAACTGTTTACCGCTATTCCCGCCAGCATGATGATTCCGATAAAAGCCATCATATTCAATGTCTGTCCTGTCAGCAGGAACGCCAGGATACTTCCGACCCCGGCCAAAGGAATGGTCAGTAAAATCGTAAAAGGATGCCGCAACGATTCAAATTGCGAGGCCATTACCATATATACCAAAATAATGGATAAAAGCAAAGCGAAACCCAATCCATTGAAAGATTCAGCTCTCTTTTCCTCCTCTCCCGTAATCTTTGCCGAATATTTCGCCGGGAATTCCACCTCATCCAAACGGGCATTCACCTCCGGAGTGACCCTTCCCAACGAATAGTCCTTCGCCAGCAAAGCCGTTACTCTTCCGATCCGATTCTGATTATTACGGGCAATTTCTTTGGGAGCCGTCGTCACACTCACTTCGGCAATTTCTCCCAAACGGTATTTTTTATCTCCCTGACGAATTTCTACGTTCTGTAAATCCGCCAATGAAATTTCAGGTACCCGGATTTCGATATCTACCGGTTCTCCCTGCGATTCATAGTTACCGGCAGCTTTTCCATTCAGTTTTTCCTGCACCTGTTGGGAAACAGAGGCAACATCCACCCCATAAATACCACTCCGCAAGCGGTCGATATTGACATTGACTTCCGGCGCCCCCTTTTCCATCGAAGTTTCGATATCATAAAGCCCTGCTATATCCGAAATCCGTGCCTTTACATCCGCACACAGTTGCTCCAGCACTTCTATCTCCTCTCCTTTTATCTCAATGACCAAAGGAGCCCCTTCTGTCCCCAAAGCACTCTGCAAAGCAGACTGTTCCTTTTCATAAGTCAATTCGACATCTTCCGGCATATCGGCATTTTGTCCGAGAGCCGTTATCAGATAATCCGCATCGATGGTTGAATTTTTCCGGAGCATAACTTTGATTTCCGCCTGATGCTCTTCTTTGGCTTTGGTTCCGGCTTCGATATCCGTATTCGAAGGGCCGACCAGCGTATACATCCACTCCAGATTCTCTCCGCCCAGGTCCCGGATCATCTCCTCAATAGAAGAAGCTGCATAGTCCGTACTTTTTAAACGGGTACCCGTCTCCAAGGTCAATTTTACATTGAACTCCCTCGACTCGGCTTTCGGCATAAATTCCATACCGATCAAAGGCAATGTCATATATGCCGCAATCATCAATATCAAGGCCCCCAATACAACGGCATAACGATGCTTCAGCAATTTACCGATAAAAATTCCGAATCCTTTGATTTTTACCGATTTTATATCCTTACTTCCCTGTTTGATAAACCGGGAAGACAACATCGGAATAAACAATATGGCTACAAATAAAGACGACAACAATGAAAAAGTAACCGTCCAGGCCTGCTCTTTAAACAATTCTCCCGCTGCCCCCTGAATATATACGATCGGCAAAAAAACGACGATTGTCGTCAAGGTAGAAGAAGTAATCGCTCCCGATACCTCTGAAGTACCTTTAACGGCAGCTTCCTTCACCGACAAACCATTTTCCAGATTCCGGATGATATTTTCCATGACGACAATCGCATTATCCACCAGCATTCCAGCCCCCAATGCCAATCCTCCCAACGTCATAATATTCATTGTCAGGCCATTGAAATACATAAGATTAAAGGTTGCAATAATGGAAATCGGAATAGACAGACTGACAATCAAAGTCGTATTGATACGCCTCAAAAAGACGTACAATACAATCACCGCCAACAATATTCCCAATACGGCAGAATCCTTTACTTCTCCGATAGATGCGCCGATAAAATCACCCTGATTGGTAATGATATTGAACTCATAACCGGGCATACTCTTCCGCAATTCCTCCAGCTTATTCTGAATATTTTCAACGACCTTAACCGTATTGAATTTATTTTCTTTGTAAATACTGATTCCCAGACAACGTTCTCCGTTAAAACGGGCGATATTATCAGGATCCTTATTTACAGTCTGCACGACAGCTACATCTTTCAAATAAACCGGAGCCTTCACATTTGTTGCAGAAGAGGACGCACCGTTTTCGTCTGCAGCCGGTTCTTTAAACGCCACAATGATGTTACTGATATCCTCTATATCCCGAATCAGGTTAACCCCTTTCACTGTATATTGAATATCCTCATTTACAATCGTCCCCCCGGAAACATTCCGGTTAACGCTTTCTATTTTAGAAGCAATGTCGTCTGCCGTCAAATTAAAAGCTTCCAGCATATACGGATCGGTCTTCACCTCGACATAGACATTCTCCTGTCCGTTCAACTGTATATCGGCCACGCCGTCCAAACGCACCAACTCACTGCGCATATAGTTTTCGGCTATTTTGCGCAATTCGTTCATATCCTTGATCTCGTTATGAGTAAGCGCCAGTGTCATTACCGGCTTTGCATTGGCATCATAACGGGATACATTCAAAGAAGTAACTTCGGAATTCTGGGCTATTTGTGAAACACTTCGTTGTAAATCGAGAAAAGCCGCATCCATATCCTGATCCCAGTCATACTCTACAGTAATCAAAGCCGAACCGGCCATACAACTGCTTTTTACACTCTTCACCCCATCCTGACGGGCCGCCAATGACTCGATATTCTCGACGAACTGTTTTTCCACTTCTTCAGGCGGACGTTCCCCCACCTGCAAATCAATATATAATGCCGGATTCTTTAAATCCGGGAATAAATCGGTTCCCAGTTTATTGTAAGAAATAATCCCGAGCAGGCAGATAGCCAATGTAATCATCAGCACACTCACGGGATATTTAACTGCGAACTTGGTTATTTGATTCATCTTATTTTACTTTTATTACCTACAATCAAATTGTAAATTATCCGGAAGATTGATTCGTTATCAGATTCACAGAATCTAAAATTTAAAACCTATATCCGTTTTGAATTTACGCTTCTCCCCATCCGCCGGAAAGCTTGGTGGGACAACCTAAAACCCAAATCCAGAATCTACAATAAATACTTACCGGTACAAACCGTTATTTCATCACTTTTACCTTACTTCTGTCACGCAACCACTCGTATCCTTTCACAACCACCTTTTCTCCTTTTTCCAATCCCTTTTCCACTTCCACATATTTATCGTCACTGATACCGACCGTAATTACTTTTTGCTGTGCGGCAGAGCGATCTACTGTAAAGACAATCTTATTTCCCCGGCGACTCGTCACGATTTCTTTCGGAATAGAAAGTACCGAATCCTTACGTACCGTAATAACGTCTGCTTTGGCAAACATTCCCGGACGAAGCTTCAATTCAGGATTATCGATCTGGATATAGCCCGAAAATGTCCGGGTATCTTCATTGATCGCCGGTGACAATTGAGTCAGCAATCCTTTTAATGTATCCGATTTGATATTGTAATTGGTAACATACACCCTTTGACCCACTTTCAGTTTCGGCATCACATTTTCCGGAAATTGCGTTTCCAGGTACATTTTACTGTAATCCATAATACCGACAACCGGCTGGGCAGAAGCCACCTCAACATTGGGAGTATAATAAGGCAAACTGACTATGACCCCTTTAAACGGTGCCTTTACACTCATCTTGCCTAAAGTAATATAAGCATTTTCCAATTCCAGCTTTGCATTGATATATGCCGTCTCTGCATTATTCACATCTTTCTGTGTCGCTCCTCCTTTTTCAAGTAAAGTCTTCTGTCCTTCCCATTCCTTCTCCGTGATCTGGATGTTCAGCTTTTTACTTTCCAACTGCACATTATTCTCGTATTCTTTATTTTCCAAACGAACGATTACAGCACCGGCCTCCACGATGTCTCCCAACTGATACGGCTTACCGGTCTTCGGGTTTGTCTGTAAAACATAATCCCCGTTCGTTTCCGATTTCAGTTCTACGGTACGGGTTGCTTTAGCCGTACCTGTCGTCGTTATAAATTCTTCTATCGTACGCTGACGAACATCATCTACCCACACGGGCGTCGTCGTTTCTCCCGACTGATTATTCCGATCTCCGCCACAACTATACAATGCCATCCCCAAGGTCAGAACACCGATTAGCTTAAAGTAATTATTCATAGTATTGAGATTTTATTTATATCGTATTAAATTAATTTATTTTTTTGCTTCCAAAGGCAAATACGATTTATTCGTCGTATAATCCCACAATGTCTGTACTTTCAGATTCAATAACTCCAGCTTATAACTGATAATCGCATTGGTATATTCCTGTTTAGCACTCGTCAGCTGGGTTTGGTATTGTTGCAACTCCATACCGGTTAAATTTCCGTTCCTGTATTTTTCCAGATTGATCTCATAAGTACGTTCCGCATTTTCTATACTCTTTTTCTTTATGTTGATCTGATTGATCAGGGTCGGTAAATTCCGGCAAATCTGCCGTATATTTATCGTAATCTCTTTCTTCTGCTCGCTCATATCCACTTCGTCCGATTCCATGGCCAGCTTACTTGACTGTACTCTTGCCTTTTTAGCTCCCCAGTCGAAAATCGGAATAGTCAAACTTACCCCGATTTGTTCATTATCCGTCGGATTATCATACATATTTCCCACCTTATCTCCCAGAGCATTGAGGCCGACACGGGCAGAAATATTTCCTTTAAACTCATTTTCTGCCTTTGCCCGGATAATAGAAAAAACATCCCGCTCCAATGTAATCTGTTTTTGACGCAATTCCATCCGTTGGTCCAATCCATGCTTTACAGCTTCTTCCGTATTCACGGTGATGGATTCTACTTCCGTATTCGGCAATACGGCGATGTCCTCGTCCAGAGAAACCCCCAGCAACAACTTGAAATTATCCTTCGCATTTTCATAATTTATTTCAGCCGTATATACGGACGATTCACTGGTAGCCAGATTCACCTCAGCCTGAAAAAGTTCTTCCCGGGCAACCAATCCGGCTTCCACCTTATTTTTTATAATATCGTAATTCTGTTTCTGGTTGGCATACTCATCCCGGGCAATCGATAAATCTTTAAACCGCTGATATACCGAATAGAAATTATCCGTCACATTCTTCTCGATATTCAGTTGCTGCATAGCATAACTCAATCGGGCATTTTCAAGACTTAATTCCAATTCCTTCAATTGCATCTTCGTCCGGTTATAAGTAAAAATGGGCTGCTCTATCCGCAAAGAAATATTGTGATTGAAAGCGGTACTCTTTCCCCCGGAAGAACGATTGGAAGCATCCTGCCAGGACACGTCGTTCACCAAAGAAACCGTACCGTCCGTCCATTTAATCGGCTGTACAATTCCCAGAGAAGCCGAGGAACTCATAGTCTTACTGTCAAACCATTTGCTGTTATAACTGTCATACTGACTGCTACGGGAATAATTAAACGGACTGACATCTAAGGAAAACTGTGACTTCAAAGAAGCTTGCTGAGCCTGTAAATTCAGCTCATTCTGCTGAAGGCTCAACTTACTTTGTATCAAAGCCGGACTGTTCTGAAAAGCAATGCTCAAGGCCTTGTCCAATGTCAGTACTTGCTGTGCGAAACAGATACTCCCGCAAAGCAGAAAAAACGAAACGAATAAAGCGTGTCTGTACATACTTATTGCCTTAGTTATATTATTTAATCAATGTAAACTTCACTGCATCCGCTGAGACAAAAACAGAAGAAACCTTATCCGTCAATGTCACAGTCACTCTGCCTGCCGGCAAATAATAGCTTCCCAACGACACCCATCCGTTTTCTTCCTGTGCAAAATCAACGGATGCCGTCTCTTTCTCTTCATCGTAAGCAATCGTATAGGTTTGGGTCTGGTCGTTACGGGTGCGGTTGTGTCTTCCCCAAAACCAAATCTCGAATTTAGGATTCCATACAAATATCTCATAATAATTATCCTTCGGGATTTCAGCCGTCCATTCAACCTTATTGGCACCGGTACCTTTACTTTTATAAACAGCCGAATGTACCGACTCTCCAAAACAAGAGCTCTTAACAACGGCAGTCCATTTCGACGGATAACGCCAAGGCATAAAATTCTGGTATTTATCCTCCTCTTCTTTCCGGAATAAATCTTTCAGCTTATGTCGTGTATTTCCCTCGATTGTGCGGAAACCGGGGTCTTCATTATCTATGATAATCTCGCCGGGAACAGCAGCAAAAACAGCCGTATCTATCGGAAAAGCTCCCGTCAATGTATCGGAAACCTCGGTATCTACTTTGGAGAAATTGAAATCGAACTCATTCGGTAAATTCCGGGATACCATCGTATTTACAGTTATACGTCCGGGACGATCGTCGTTAATGATCTTGATTTCCCGGGCACTGCCTGCCGGTATATAATAATGATGAATATTATCTTCATCCTCACCCGATCCGGGTCTACGGGGACCTCTTCCCCGCATACCTCCGCCGCCACTCTCGACATTGACATTGATCATACCATCCACATCCGAAGGATTATAAGCCTTCAGGCTGATCCGGTATTTGGTAAAATCATCCAGAATAACCTGATTCACATCAACATCTTTTAATTTTATCTCAGGGGCATGATCCGTCGTATACCATTGATGAATAAAATCAGCAAGATCGATATGAAACTCTTCTTTAAATTTTTCCGAAAATTCCTCCAAGTCCGTTTCTTTAAACAGATGGCTTTCATTGAAATTTCTCAAAAAAGAATGAAATGTTTTCATTGGTATCTGCGAAACGACAAAGCTTTTCAAAAAATTACTTTTCAACTTCAGCACCTCATAAAACACCTGAGGCTTGATGTTTTTATCTTTCATAGCAGCCTCAAAACTGTGATCCTGCAAATAAACATTCGCCCGTTGATTATCAGACAATTCAGTACTAAAAAACCATCTTCTCTGGTTGGATTCACTTGTATTCTGCATTGTATTCAAAGCAACATCGATAATCGGATAATCGGCAGAATACATAAAACCCGTAAATCCGAAAAACATAGCTCCGATATTCAGCTTATTGACCTCCGGAGAAGAACTCCAACGCATACTCCCATCGGAAGAAGTCTCTGCAACAAAAGTATTATTAATGTAATTCTTTAACATCTGCACCTGAATTTCCTTATCTTCAGGTATATCATTCTGATTACGCCAATCCCTGATCCGATGTTGTTCTGCCCTGAAATCGACCTGTGTCCGTAAGCCTCGTTCCGGCAAAAAAACAATTTCCGGCATCACCTGCTCGGTATATCCTTTCCAATTACGAATATATCCGGTAAAAGGAAGCGGAGTCTCAGCCATAACAAACTTTGAAAAAGGATAACTTCTGTTTTTACCGACTTCCAGGTCGGCCCGGATTTCCCGTATAATTGCCGGCAAAGTATCCTGTATCTCTTCAAAATACTTCGAAAAAAAGTCATGCCCTTTGAAATAATACAACTCATAATCCGTAGAATCCACAGAAATGGCTTTTTTCTCGTAATCACCGATTGCTACACTGATGCAAGGCAGAGGTGTGGCATTGGAAAATACGGTTTTTCCCTCTTCCCGGACAGCATCTCCCTGAGATATGGCCGTTCTATTCTCCGGATGTTCGACAGTAAGCGTATAACGGGTAAATTCCTTCTTAATATTGTAAGGCATAGCCGGATAAGCAGGCGATTCCGCTACCGGATACCACAAACATTCAGGAGTAAGAATGGTGTAACGGTCTTCCAGGTAAACATAGCGTTTTCCATACCGGAAAGAAAATGTGTTCCCCGTCGGATTAGCCAAAAAATCTTTCTCGTCTATATCCGTATAACAAACATTCTCATCCAGCGGCCCGGCATAACGGATGGTAATCTGTTTTTCTTCGCCGGGCTGCAACGCCTGATCAATCAATAAGACCTGCTTTTCCCGCTCATATGTAACCGCCTGACCGGCAACTTCCAAGCCTAGAATTTCTACCCCCGGATTCAAATAAAGAATAACCTGCGGAATCATTTCCCCGCGGCTATTTTTTACCAGCATCCGGCTTTCGGCTTCCAGGCTGTTTCCACTCTGCTTTATAGTTATGTCATTCGAAGAAATGTCCGCTTTCGGCAAAACAGCATACTTATCAAACAATGCAATATATTCCTTCCGAACCTCGGCAATATGCCGGAAATGCCGGACATACAGAAAACCCGTTCCCACACTGACCAACAGCAATACAAAAGCACAGATATTTATAATAACCGTTTTCCAGGGACGGTGAGGCAAACGCTTGACCAATGTTATCGTAAAACACAAAAGAGCGATCCCCCCCAAGAAATAAACGGTACGCTGTAATAAAAACAAAGCCAAATCCGGATGCCCCGTTACATCAGAAAAAATAGCCGGAATATTGACACCGAAAAAGTCAAACACTCCGTACAAATTATCCCCGACATAGAAAAAAAGCGTACCAATAATACCCAACATTACAATAAACGTTACGGCTTGATTTTTCAATATACACATCAATGTAAACGACAATCCCAGCACAAACCACAAGGAAGGCAACGAAATCGTAAAAAGATAAAACAAATAAGGGAAAATACTGAAAGGGGAACCTCCCACTACTAAATTGACAAACATCCCGACCAGTAAGGTAATTATATTCAATCCGAGAAATACCCGGGTAATCCCCCATACTTTTCCGACAATATAATCCGCATTACTCATCGGACGTACATAAATAACTTCGGCTGTATCCAATTTCTTATCCCGCTTCAAAAAACTACCGGCCAGAAAAACAACAATTACCGATTGAGCAATATTGTAGAGATAGGTCGTAAAAAAAGGGATCAAAGAAGTCACTCCGACATAATTCCAGGTCTCGCTATATTTCCAGAAAACCGGAGAAAGATTGCTCAATTGAGTCAATGTCAGAATCAACAGTACCAATATTGCAAAAATACGAAACAACCAACTCCTTTTCAGTAGCTTCACTTCGTACCGCGCAATAACGTTTATCGTATGAATATTCATATTAAACTCTATTTAAATAACTCTCCACCTTCTTCCTTATCGGCATACATATCCATCCTATCCTGTAAAAGATAGTCCATAAAATAGACATAAGCGTGTTCTATATTAGGGGTGATCATCTTTCCGCCGAAACCGTCCAGATTATCGGCAACGACCTGTATATCCCAACCTCCGTTAGAAGGAATCGTCGAAATAATCGGATATTTTTCCTTGATATCCTTGAACTCCTGATCGGTAACAAATATTTCCCATACCTTTCCCTGCGCCAACTCGATCATATCGTCGGGCGAACCTTCAAATTTCAATTCCCCTTTATTCAATAAAGCCAGTTTCTTACACGTACTGGAAATATCTCCCACGATATGAGTGGAAAGAATAATAATGACATCCTGATCACTGACCTCCGACAAAATATTCCGGAAACGGATACGTTCTTCCGGATCCAGTCCGGTAGTCGGCTCATCGACAATGATCACTCTCGGATTTCCGATAATAGCCTGTGCAATGCCTAAACGACGCTTCATACCTCCCGACAAACGATTCGCCCAACGATCGCGCACCTCGAACAAACCCACCTTGCGCAACATTTCGTCTACAATTTCTGCCCTTTTCTTCACCCCTTTGATTCCAGCCAACCCGGCTCCGTAATCCAGGAATTCCCAGGTTTTCAATTTTTCAAAAAAACGGAAATCCTGAGGTAAATAACCTAATACAGAACGGATAGCTTTACGATCTTTGGCAATGTCATAATCATCGAAAAAAATCGTTCCCGACGTAGCACTTTGCAACAACGTCATGATTCGCATCAATGTCGTTTTACCCGCACCGTTAGGCCCCAACAAACCGAACATACCCGGCTCGATGACCAGATTCAATTCATTTAAAGCCTTATGTCCGTCAGGATATATTTTACTGAGATTCTTGATTTGTATTTTCATCGTTTACCACCACGTCTTTGAAGGCTTAAAAGTAACAAATTCACGCCTACAATAACTATTTTTACACACTTTTAATATTTTAATAACAGTATGACAAAAATTTACCTCAAAGGTTTAGTCTTCCGGCCATAAATATTCCGCGAAGAATATTACTTTTGCCTTCAAGAAAAATAAGAGATGGAAAAAGGTATCGTAATAAAGTCTACCGGGAGTTGGTACTTGGTAAAAAGGACGAACGGAGAAATAATCGAAGCCCGTATCCGGGGAAAATTACGTACGAAGGGATTGCGTACAACCAATCCCGTAGCCGTCGGCGATATAGTCAGCCTGGAAAAAAACGAAGACAACTTTGTTATCACAGAAATCGGTGAACGGCGCAATTATATTATCCGGAAATCTACAAACCTCTCCAAAGAAGCACACATTATTGCCTCCAATGTAGATCAGACATTACTCATTGCCACAATCAACCATCCGGTAACCTCTGCAGTATTCATCGACCGGATTTTAGCAACGACGGAAGCATACAATATTCCGGCCATTCTGGTCTTCAACAAAAGCGACCTATACGATAATACCGACCGGGAAAAAGCGACAGAACTAATAACAATATATTCAGAAATCGGTTACCGGTGCTTGCAGGTGTCTGCGGTAACAGGTCAGAATATCACAGAACTCCGGGAATTATTAAAAGACAAAGTTACTGTTTTGTCCGGCATGTCAGGGGTTGGCAAATCCACACTGATCAATTGTATCGAACCCCAACTTCAACTAAAAACCGCAAGCATATCAGACAGCCACGATACCGGAAAACATACGACGACTTTTGCCGAAATGTTCCCGTTGAACGAAGGAGGATACATTGTCGATACCCCGGGAGTCAGAAGTTTCGGGATCATCGATATGGAAAAGGAAGAAATTTCTCACTTTTTCCCCGAAATATTCCGGGTTTCCGAACATTGCCGCTTTTACAACTGTACCCATATTCACGAACCCGGTTGTGCTGTCATAGAAGCCGTCCAAAACGGAAGAATCAGTGAAAGCCGGTATTGGAGCTATCTCAGCATGATGGAAGAAAGCAAAGAAAAGTACAGATAATCAATCTTCGAACACTTCCCGTATAACGCGAATACTCTTAACGTTGAGATCCGTATTTAAATGAATACTGTAGAAAAGCAAAATAATGTCCAAAAGAATACTCCGGCTCTTGCGGTCTAAAGCTATTTGCTTTAAATCTTCAACCTGACAAGTACACAACGTAAAAATTGTTTTGGCAGCATTCGGTCCGGAAATATAGGGTTCATTTGTATCCGGAGAAACAAAAGTACCATCATTTACATTGAAAACACAACCTTGCGAATAGGTGGATGAATCGATTTTAAATCCAATCAGCGCCGCTATCCTGTATAGAAAAAATAAATTAAAATTCGCGGTATCATTTTGAGTCGTATTCAGATAGTCAACCGATTTCAAAATAAACTCAAAAAGATTTATATTTTTCTGTTCATTTTTCAAAATTAAATTTAAAATTTCACTCCACAATACAATAATATTCATTTTGTAAATATCGAGATAAATATTTGAAAGACTCAAAAGCGGAGAAACAGATTTCAGTTTTTGAAAATTTCCCTTTTCATTGGGAAAAAATTCAACTTCACAAACCTGAAAAAGATTAACAGTGCAACTCTTTTTCCGGAACAAAGAAGAAGGAGAAATAAAAGAAAGATAACCGCTCTCCTTCGAAAAAGCATGTACTATTTTCTGTGTATCTGAAAAATTTAATATTTTAAGAACAACTATATTAGCTACTTCCATATAAAGTATAACTTAAAAATAGTAACACGGTCTAAAATAAGCTTAAACACCCTCTCCCACAAACTCAAAATATACGATTTCTAATTTTAGATTCCGCTTCAAGCTGATTTGTACTTCCGATCAAAAATCCTTTACAGTTTTATTCAAAAACTCCGTCAATTTTTCCACAGCCCGTCCCCGGTGGCTGATTCCGTTTTTCTGTTTCATTTCCATCTGGGCAAAGCTCTCTGTAAAACCCGACGGACGGAATATGGGATCATAGCCGAAACCCGCGGTACCCTGTTGCTCCGTCAATATTTCCCCCAAAACCTTTCCTTCAAAACAATATTCCTTTCCATTCATAACCAATGCAATAACTGTACGAAACTGTGCTTTTCTATTGGTTTTTCCTTCCATTTCTTTCAACACTTTACGCACATTATCTTCCGAACGCTTAGCCGGACCGGCATAACGGGCAGAATAAACCCCCGGACGATTCTCCAGAACTTCTATTTCCAACCCGGTATCATCGGCAAAACAATCATAGCCATAATGCTCTTTCACGAAACGCGCCTTTTGTAAAGCATTTTCCTGTAAAGTCTCATGATCCTCAGGTATATCTTCATGACAACCGATCTGGCTCAAAGACACGATTTCAAAACGATCTCCTAAAATATCCCGGATTTCTTCCAGTTTATGCCGGTTATTGGTAGCAAATACTAATTTCATCACATCAAATAATCATTCAAAATTAACAGCAGATTTTCAATTATATGTCTATCAGCGTACTACAAACAAAAAAAATACACCGACGAACTCCATACGAAATAATTCATATCCTACACTCAAACGTTCTGACACCCTGTTATAAAGAGAACTCAGCATAAATCCGTTTCATCCCGGCGTACAATACGCCGCTTACAAAGGTATTAAATAAGTCCATGAATTATAAAGTCGAATAAACAAAAAAACTCGTTTTTTTCGGGTTGGCAGGAAAAATAAACGTTTCCCGATGTACATTATCTGAGGTAAAAAAATTAGCAGAAACCTGATTTTCGGAAGACTGTAAAGGAATCCTCACATACGAAACGGAATAAGGCAAGGTTTGCCAGTTCCGGGTATCAGCTTTCTCCGTCATGGCATTGGCCAAACCGACAGCAAATCCCAGCCACTCATTCTGTTTGGAAGCGGCATATTGCAATCCCTGCTTAGCCGCAACCCGCAACAAAGAGGTTGAAAATTCCCGCAACATTCTATCGTGCAATGTTTTAAAAGCGATCTGATTAATATCTTCAGCCAACTCCAAAGGATAAGACTTATTCTCATACTGCAGTGTAGCCCTGGAATAAAGAGGAGGACGCTCTTCATATTTCGGAAAAACAGCCCGTACAATCTTCAGATTGGCTAAAGAATTACGTTCATGGTCACTATAGCCGCTTCCCCAGAAAAAAGGGAAAGTTAACCCATACTCGGCATTATGAAATACAATAGCCCCGTCTCCCCTTTGTTCTTTTACAAAATTGATTCCCCATTCCGATTTCACTGGTCCTAAGCCGTTTAGCCAGAAAAATATCAATTGCCCGTCAGCCGGAGGCGACGAATAAACGTATTTTTGCCCGAACTCTTCTTCATACCTTTTCAATTCCTCCTTAAATCCGCACAAATAGGCGGTTCGAAGTATATCTTGCCTCAATTGTACGGGTGCTTCTATTCCGAAATTTTTCTTATAATCGGTTTGATAAGTTTCAAAAGCATTTCGATAAGCGATAAAAGCATCATTGAAATTTCCGGAAGCATCATAAATCAACCCCATCAATAAATGAGCAAAAGCATCCCTCTGATATCTGTTTTTATGGTCAGGATATTTGTCATTTAACTGATTGAGCTTGATATTGATTTGACGAACTTCGACCAATGCACCCTCCATATCTCCCAAACGTAAATAGTTCATGGCTTTGTAGAAATTAACCATGATAACTTCAAAATCTTCAGGCTCATAAGGTAATATCTCAGGATTACTTAAGAGTACAGCAGCCTGTAAGGCAGGATTACCGGACTGTTCGTCAATCATCTTCTCTGCCGTTTCGAAAGCAGCATTACTTTCCTTCGGATGATCCAGCATAAATTCAACATACCCCAAATTCAGATAAAAAAGAAGTCTGTTTTTCCCCTTTTCCATCTTTTTGTTCTTATGCAACAATTTATCAGCCTGCTCGAAATTCCCTTCTTCCACGGTACGTTGAAATTCTGCTGTACGCTCATACCAGGTGGCACAAGAGGACAACAACAAACAGAAAACAACCGGAAACAAAGTAATTCTCATCCGAATATAAATTTATACAGCTTAACGGCCGGTCAGACCGGATAATCCCCCACTGCTTAGGGATTAATGAAACCGATATTATGATTTACGACCGAACTCAATAAGATCAGTTATCATTTATTTCAATCTAAAATCGGTCAGATACCGTTTTCTTGATTTTTTTATCTCCCATCCAGACAACCTCATTGGTCTCCAGATTTGTCAACTCGAGATCGATCTGGTAAGCTACGACTTTATTCTTTTTATAAGAATCGACAATACTATTGATCGTTCCTTGTAACATAAAATCAGCCCCCAATTCAAGTCCCCATCTTTTAGCCGTCTCCGCAGAAACAAATCCTTTATTCTGATCTTCCCGCTCTGCTCTTAACTCTTCTCTTTTAGCACCGGCCTGTACCAAACGTACGCTTCCGTTGTTTATAATTGCTTTTTCAATATCCTTGATAAACATCTCGGCATCGATGTGTTCATGACTTTTATTCAGAATTGTACCGACAACAACAACCGGGCGCTTATTGTTATGCTGATTTTCATAAATAGGAATCCATTTTGCCCCGAGCAAATCTTTGATCATCTCATTGGAAACCAAACGGGAGTCTGTATCATTCCACCGACCGCTCAGATCGATCACCTCCCCGCTGTCAACACGAGTCACTTTCCGGCTCGCACAGGCAGAAACACTAACAATAAGAGTGAGAACTGCAAATACCTGAACTAATTTTTTCATATGATTTCGTTTTATGGTTGATTTTATTATTTTACAATTTGTATGCCAAACCCCGCCTAAGGAAATACGATCCAAGCCTCGCCCGGAACCAGATTGACCCGGCCCACCATGATTCCCGTCTGTGACGGGATATCCGCCATATAATCGGGCAGAGGGTGTTCCGAACAAACAATTTTTTTCGCCGTACTCGAGGCATGCAGCAAATAAACCCGTCCTTCCTTTTTCACGGCAATCCCCAAATGAGAAGTATCCAAACCCTTTATATTCGTCGTTATCAAAACAATATCTCCGTTCATTATCTGTTTTTCCGCAATCCTAATATTATGCTTTGGAATATAATAATACGACCTTTTATTGATCGCTGTTTCAATTTTTTTCATTTCCGGTACTAAAAGCGTATCCCGTGACAATATGGGATACTTCCGGTAGTTTTTCGTCATAAAATAAACCTCGAGAGGATATTCGATCCCTCCGATTTTATGAGTCACATCAGAAAGAATATGTTGCCGCTCCATCTCGTACAACCAGTCACTGGAGTAGTGAAGACGGGAAATGTAACTTTCGATTTTTCCTTTCCGATAACGAATCCGGATCAGATTATCCACAAACTGAGCCGTCTCACTTTTATCATAACGATTTAAAAAAGTCAGTGCCAACGTATTCTCGACAAATGTCACACAATCGAATTCCCGTAAATTTATAACAGGCATTTCTTCCATAGGCACATTCAAGGTGCCCGCTTTATAAGGCTTATTTATAAAAAACCGGCCGATCAAAACGACACGCTGCCCATAGGGTAAATCAGCCAGCTTATTCGTCCGGGCATATACCCAGAATTTTTCGAGAACCAAACTATCGGCAGAAGAAAAAACAACCGCTTCAGCAGTCAAACACCACCCTGTCAGAAAGCACAACAATATCCATCTTTTCATTTTTCAATACAATTAGTCCATTCTTTATACGGATACCTTATCAAAGAAGAATTATAATAACGTTTATCTCCCGTTACTTCTTCTCCCAACCAATCCGGCTTGACAAAAGCCTCATCCTCGGCACCAAGCTCAATTTCAGCAACAACCAATCCCTCATTTTCCCCGTGAAATTCGTCCACCTCATAAATATGCTTACCGGCCCGTACCAAATAACGCACTTTATCAATGATTCCCGGCTCACAAAGCTTTATCAACTCCCGGGCATCTTCCGTATTGATTTCTTTTTCCCATTCAAAACGGCTCAAACCGTCCGCAGTAGCAGGTCCTTTAATTGTCAGACAAGCCTTTGACCCACATAATCGGACCCTCACATTCCGTTCCGGAACGGAAGAAAGATACCCTTGTAAAATGGGTACTGCCTGAAAAGCCTCAGATTTAAATGCCCCTTTTACCAAAAATTTCCGCTCAATTTCACGATGCACATTTTTTTCCATAATTCAATCCAAACATTATCGGACAACAAATATAAGGTAAAAGAGCTGAATGTACTGATTTTAGATTGTAGATTGTAAATTGATTTCAGCATTATTCGTATATGAGCCCAAAGACGGCAACGGATAGAATGCCTTTTCAAACAAGCTTGAAATACAAAGCCGGATTATTTATCCGTATTTTACAGACAAAGCCTAATAAAAGAACAGACCGGTATTTAAGCAAAAACCGATACTCCCAAGAACGAATAAAATTCAAAACGGGATTCACTACATACTGAAAAAATATAATAAATATCTCAAGCTATACCATATTCATATGCTTGATCTGAAAATAAATTTCAGCTATATAAAAGATATCTTCCTGCTTTTTGTCCGCATCTTTCGTTAAAATTATTGCCAATGTGTGATATTTTGATAAATTTGTCAATCAATACTTCTTAAAATACAAGCTATGAAAATATTAATGTTATTATTGCTCTCCGTTTTTTTCTCTTCTTGTGCTTTTTGGCGGGGAGTTTTCCACGGAGCTCCGAACATTGACGATTACAAAATTTTTCCACAAGCGACGATAAAAAAAAGCAGTAATCCGTTTCATTTTACAGAACTTCCGCCTGAAAGAAAAATATTAGATACGGCAAAAATATTCCGTCAGAAAATGGTACATATCACTCTTGAGGAGTATTTTGGCCAAGCCGGTGGGAACGGATCTTTTTTACTCATATATAACGATACCATTGTATATGAAAAGTATTTCGGTGAATTCAACCGCTCCTCAATCTCTACGGTATTTTCCATATCGAAGTCCTTAACCTCCCTTTTATGCGGAATAGCTATCGACGAAGGATATATCAAAAGCATCAATGATCCGGTAACAGATTATCTGCCGGAATTAAACAAAAAAAATGCTAAATTCAAATCATTGACAATTGAACATCTGCTTGATATGCGTACAGGCATTAAATTTAAAGAGCAATATAACTGGATTGTCACAACCGGAATCGCCCGCCTTTATTATGGAAACAATCAATTACAACAAATTAAATCCCTGAAATTTGAAAACGAACCGGGTTCCACACACTATTATCACAGCATTGCTACCGCCATTCTCGGCATCATTATCGAACGTGCAACAGGTAAAGGATTCGCCGAATATATGGAAGAAAAAGTATGGCAACCCCTGAACATGGAGTATGACGCATCTATAAGTCTGGACGGCAAGCGTAACCATTTTGCAAGGGCGGCAGTAGGTTTTTCGACAAATGCCATTGATCTTGCCAAAATCGGCCGTTTATACATGAATAAAGGAAATTGGAACGGAAAACAAATTGTTAGTTCTGAATGGATAGAACGTTCCGTAAAAGGCAATGTAAATAATAAAGGATATCAAAACTGCTGGTATTCTATCCCCAAACTGTTAAGAAAGGAAAATGGGAACGGCATTTTTCCGGACTCGTTATCTGTCGTTAAACGTTTTGACGAGCTAAACATTCCACACAGCGAGAGATGTATATATGAACCGGAAAAGGGCGAATGGATAGGAGAAACTTATACTCCAAACTTCTATGCTCTGGGGATTTTCGGACAGGTTTTATATGTAAACCCTGAGAAAAAAATTATAGCCGTCAGACTCGGAGAAAAGCAACATGAAGATTATTACATCATAATACATAAACTGGCCGAAGCACTTAAAGTGAAAAGTACAACCGATGAAAATAACACAAACTAGATATTCCATAAAATAACCGGATAACGACAAATATCGCCTCAACACCTCCGCAAAGTGTTCCGGAGTTTGCGGAATACCCGAAAAAGACTTGCAATACCTGATGAAAATAAAAAAAGGAGTACCGAAAATTTCGATACTCCTTTTATTATCATAAACATCCGGTCAGATTGCCGTTGTAAATTGCTTCAGAAACCGGAGATCGTTTTCAAAAAACAAACGCAGGTCCTTGATGCCGTATTTCAACATGGTGATACGTTCGATACCCATCCCCAAAGCAAAGCCGGTATATTTTTCTTTATCGATACCGTTCAATTCCAAAACATTCGGATCGACCATTCCGCACCCCAGGATTTCCAGCCATCCCGTTCCTTTACATACATTACAACCTTTTCCGTGGCAAAGCGTACAGGACACATCCATCTCGGCAGAAGGCTCGGTAAAAGGGAAATAAGACGGACGAAGGCGAATCTGCGTATCGGCTCCGAAAAGTTCTTTCGCAAAATAAGTCAATGTCTGTTTCAAATCGGCAAAAGAGACGTTTTCATCTATATACAAAGCCTCGATCTGATGGAAAATACAATGTGCCCGCGCAGAAATTGCTTCATTCCGGAAAACCCGGCCGGGAGTCACCAGACGTATCGGCAGCTCATGTGTTTCCATATCCCGTACCTGTACGGAAGAAGTATGTGTATGCAATACGATATCCGGATGTTTCTCTATAAAGAAAGTATCCTGCATATCCCGTGCCGGATGTTCTTCCGGGAAGTTCAGTGCTGAAAAATTATGCCAGTCATCCTCGATTTCAGGACCTTCCGACACCGTAAAACCCAATTTATCAAAAATTGAAAGGATTTCATTCCGAACAATGGCCAAAGGATGACGAGTCCCCGTTTTCAGGACATCCCCGGGTAAAGTCAGGTCAACCCCGGATTTACCGGTATCCTGATCACAAAGTTGTTCTTTCAACTCATTGACCTTAGCCGTTGCTACCGTTTTCAGTTCATTCAGAGCCTTACCGATCTCTTTTTTCTGCTCAACAGGAACATTTTTAAAATCTTCGAATAACAAAGCGATCGTCCCTTTTTTACTCAAATGCTTGATTCTGAACTGTTCTATTTCTTCGGGAATCTGAGCCGAAAAAGCGGAAATCTCAGTAATTAACTGATTGATTTTTTCTAACATCTTCTCGTCTTTTAAGTACTCTATAATAAATAATTAATGATACATTTAAGTATTTAACAACCTTTGTTTCAGAAGATTGCAAAACAAAACTGTAACCTAAAGTCTAATAAACCCACAGGCTTAATTAGCAAAGGACAAAGTTAGAAAAATATATTTGAGTTTTCCATGGAAAAGCAAATTGCTCAAAAAAGATTTTTAATTATGTTTGCAGCGAAATTTCAAAAATAAAATATCTCTTATTTACCGGTGCCTCAAAATAACATACGATGAAAAAAACGATAACTATATTCTTTTTTATACTTATCTGTTCCCTCTTCCTCTATGCCCAGGAAAGTGAAACAAAAATTCCCAGCCTGCAAAATGAAAAATGGTGGGGCGCTTTCGTTGCAAAGGGATCAGTTATGCCCTGGAAAGATACTCCGACTCTGTTGGATTTACACAATCAGAACTTTAACAATCAAACCGTGCCTTTATTCCTTTCCGACAAAGGGAGATACATCTGGTGCGAAAAACCGTTTCAGTTTACCGTAAAAGACGGCGATATATACATAAAAACCGCTCCGCAAAATATCGAGATTGTAAACGGAGGCTCGACTTTGCGGGAAGCTTATCTGGCAGCTTCCCGTTCCCATTTCCCGCCTTCCGGAAAGCTTCCGGACACCCTTTTCTTTTCTATGCCGCAATACAATACCTGGATCGAACTTATGTACAATCAAAATCAGCAGGACATTCTCGACTATGCCGCAAATATCCTCCGGAACGATTTTCCGACCGGTGTACTGATGATCGACGATAACTGGCAAAAGTATTACGGAAATTTTGACTTCAAACCCGAAAAATTTCCTAATCCCCAGGCCATGGTCGCTCAACTGCACAAGCAAGGCTTTAAAGTGATGCTGTGGGTATGCCCGTTTGTCAGTCCGGATAGCCCTGAATTCCGGGAACTTGAAAGCAAAGGCTATCTGTTAAAAAAGAAAGGGTCGCACGAAACAGCCCTTATACATTGGTGGAACGGATTCAGTGCCTGCTATGACCTGACCCATCCCCAGGCTTTCGATCATTTTATCAAGCAATTGAAAACAGTTCAGGAAAAATACGGTATTGACGGTTTCAAATTAGATGCAGGAGATGTTGCTTATTTAAGCGGAACTTCTTTCGACAGCTATCAAAAAGACGCGCTCTGCGTGGACCATTCTCAAAAATGGGCTGAAGTCGGCTTACACTTTCCCTTCAACGAATACCGGGCATGCTGGAAAATGGGAAATCAGCCTTTGGTACAACGCCTGGGCGACAAAGACTATTCCTGGAATGCCTTGAAGCTGTTGATTCCGGATATGTTGACCGCCGGACTACTGGGATATTCCTTTACCTGTCCGGATATGATCGGCGGCGGACAAAATTCAGCTTTTCTCAATGTCGGGAAATTCGACGAGCTATTGATCGTACGCTCAACCCAGGTACATACCCTCATGCCTATGATGCAATTTTCTGTTGCTCCCTGGCGGATCCTCAACGAATCGAATCTTGCCATTTGCCGGAATATGGCCAAACTACATGTAAAAATGGGACCTTATCTGTTGAAATATGCCAGGCATTCGGCTCAAACCGGAGAACCGATAGTAAGGCATATGGAATATGAATTCCCGCATCAGGGGTTCAGTGATTGTAAAGATCAGTTTATGCTGGGAGAAAAATATCTGGTAGCACCCATGCTCACTCCTGATGCCGGGCGGACAGTAAGATTACCCAAAGGGAAATGGAAAGACGATTCCGGAAAAATAATCCATGGCGGTAAAACAATCGACATCACGGTTGCCCCCGACAGACTTCCTTATTTTGAAAAAATCAAATAAGGCCGGGCTATTTCCAGATTTTATTTTTCCAGCGCATCAAAACCGGATAAAGCAAACAACCGACAATAGCACCTAAAACATCTGCCAGGAGATCCAGTATATCTCCGCTTCGATTGAAAAAGTATTGTTGTAAAATCTCTATAACCCCGCCATATATTAAAGAAATAGTTACGGTAATTAAATATATCTTTCTTTGCGTCAGATTTGTCTGATATCCCAATTCACTACACAACAATACTGCCATTATAAAAAACATACCGAAGTGAACCACTTTGTCCAAATGAGGTATATCCCAATGGGGATTCGGAATGTCCTCCGACGGCATCGCACATAACACAAAAATGACCAATGCCCAAATAATATTGCGGAACAGCAACAACTGCTTTCTCTTTTTCTGTATCATTTCCAAATGCTTTATCCCATCTTAATTCAGTACTTTCACCTTGATTTTTACGTCTTTAAAAGGACGATTGTTCTCGTCGGTCGGTAAAGCTGCAATTTTATCGATAACCTCCAACCCTTCGACCACCTCTCCGAAGACAGTATATTCCTTATCCAAATGGTGCATACCACCGGAATTCATATAAGCCTCTTTTTTATCTTCCGGCATATATATTTTATCCGTATTGGTATTCCAGTCGAACTCGATATTTTCCTTGATTTTTCCGGCAATCCGGCGGAATTCATCAACCTTCTTCAACGCTCGCAAAGAATCAAGTATGACTTTTTTCTCCGGAGTATAATATTTTCGGCGAATGGCATTTTTGATCGGTATATTTACAGACTTTTCAATCATTTCCAATTCTTTCTCCGTATATTTTCTCCCTTGTACGATATAAAATTGAGAAATATCGGATTCTTTGTAAAAATTTTCCCGGTTCGGTTGGCGGGGGGCTGCCAAAGCCCCTTTCTTGTGATAATGCACTTCTTTTATCTCGGCATCTATCGTCATCGGTTTACCGAAACCGATAGACTGTCCGGCTATAGCCCCACGGCTATCAGAAGATCCACCCTGAATGACAAAATCTTTTATCACCCGGTAAAACAAGGTTCCGTCATAATGCCCTTCCCTGGCCAAACGAATAAAATTATCCCGGTGTTTGGGCGTATCGTTGTATAACTTCACTTTCATATTCCCCAGGTTCGTTTCAATCAAAACCATTCTTTCTTTTTCCTGGGCAAAAAGCGAAAAAGAAAAAATCAAAAATAAGGCTGTAACTAATTTCTTCATCTTCCGGATCATGAATAGAATGAATAAACACTTATCACTTTATGAGTTTTCTCACCAGATATTTTACCGGAAAATAAGAGGCAACATATCCGATACATAAAACCGTAAATATAATCAAAACAATATCTCCGAAAATCAGTTTTACCGGATAAGCTTCCAGCAAATACCCTCCTTCTCTCAATTTTATCAATCCGTAATTCTCCTGTAACAAACAAATCGCGACACCCAGCACCACCCCGATAAAAGCACCTATACAGGTAATCAGATTTCCTTCCGTCTTAAATACAGAGATAATTCGGTTCAAAGGCATACCCAAAGCTTTATATACCACTAAATCTTCTTTCTTATCCAGTATCAGCATAGATATCGAGCCGACAATATTAAAAGAAGCGATCAGCAATATAAAAAGTAATATCAAAAATACGACCAACTTTTCGGAACGCATCATTGCATAGAAAGACCGGTTCAATTCATATTTATCTTCGACCCGGTAATGAGAACCGACAAGTTGCTGCAACTGCTCTTTCACTCGTCCGATGTATTTTTCACCTTTCAATTTCAGCTCTACCTTAGATATCTCGTCATCCAGAAGAAATAATTTCCGGGCAAAATCAATATCAGTAATTACCAGTTTTCCATCGATTTCCTGTTGGGAAGAAAAAATACCCGCAGGGAAAAGATATTCGGTATTCAATGCCGAATTTAAAGAAGACGCCCGTTTATCCGGATAATAAAACATCATCGGTGTCAGGAAATTCAAGCCGAGTCCGACCTCGACAGCTACCCCGGCCCCGACAACCGCTTCATATACATCCCGGTCTTTCAGCCGGAATCCACCCTCCACAATACTGTTGGCAAAACCTGTCACCTCCGGAAAATCTTCAGTCACTCCTTTTACGACAACGGGACGTAAACGCTCTCCGTATTTTAACAAAGCATTTTCTTCAATCACCGGATTATAGTAAGCAATTTCCGGTATCGCATCCATACGGTCGTAAAAAGTAGAATCGAAATGCATGAATTTACCCTCTGCAGGAAATATGACGATATCCGGCGTCAGGCTATCCGTACTCTTCTGCAGAAATAAATCGATGCCGTTGAAAACCGAAAGAATAACGATCAATGCCGTCGTTCCTATAGCCACCCCTACCGTGCTGATAGCAGAAATAATATTGATGGCGTTTTGCTTTTTCCGGGAAAACAAATAACGCCGCGCTATAAAATAGGATAACCGCATTGTCTCTGATTTACGATTTCAAATTTACGATTTCAGATCAAAACGACAAATCTGAAATCTACATCAGGAGTTTATTTTAACAAATTATCTATTTTCTCAATATAATCTAAGCTATCGTCCACAAAAAAACGCAATTCGGGAATAATCCGCATCTGCTTTCCGACCTTTTTCCCCAATACAAAACGAATCGATTTATTTTTCTCTTCCAGACTATTCATGGTTACTTCAATCCGGTCCGAAGGGAAAATACTCAAATAAATCTTGGCATAAGAAAGGTCCGGACTCACCCTTACCGTCGTTACAGAAACCATAGCGCCGGCTATAATTTCCTTACATTCATTCTGAAACATTCCACTTAACTCTCTTTGAATCAAGCGAGAAACTTTATTTTGTCTGATAGAATCCATTCTCCGATAAATTATTGAATAAATTTTTTTACAAATATACTATATTAAATTCATTATTTTATTACATTTGCATCCGCAAACAAAGCAATCGAGATGTAGCGCAGTTGGTAGCGCGCCACGTTCGGGACGTGGAGGCCGCTGGTTCGAGTCCAGTCATCTCGACAAAACAGAGGCAATTGACCGGTATAGGTTGATTGCCTCTTTTATTTATATTAAAATTTTGGGAAATTAGGACGGCCCGGTTGAACTGTTTTTTTAAATTTGTAGTATTAATACCGACCGGAAATGTACAAGATCCCCATGTTACCTTTAAATCAAGAAATTGAGACAAAGGCTATTTTGAAACAAGTGAGCAATGCAAATAAACGATTAGCAGAATTAAAAGGGATTGCACGAACCATTCCTAATGAGAACATTTTAATTAATAGTTTAGTACTACAAGAAGCAAAAGACAGTTCTGCCGTTGAAAATATTGTTACAACTCACGATGAATTATATAAGGCAGAGGCAGATAGAACTTCTTTGGTAATTAGTAGTTCAACAAAAGAAGTTCTTCATTATTCCGAAGCATTAAAACATGGTTTTGCATTAGTACGTAACAAGAAATTACTTACCAATAATATTATTCGGGAAATTCAAGAATGTTTGGAACAAATAGAAGTACTCCAGGTACAACTTTAAAAAGCCAACAAACCGGAGATATCGTCTATACTCCTCCACAAGATCGGCAGGAAATAGAAAATTATATGAAGAATTTGGAGGAGTTTATCAATGATGATTCCATCATCGATGCTGATTCCTTGATTAAATTAGCAATAATTCATCATCAATTTGAGAGTATACATCCTTTCTATGATGGTAATGGCCGGACTGGCCGTATTATAAATATACTGTATTTAGTAATAAAAGATTTATTGGATTTGCCAATATTATATTTAAGTAGATATATCATTTCCAATAAATCAGAATATTATAAATTATTACAAGAAGTCAGAGATCAGGATGCCTGGGAACCCTGGATTTTATTTATTTTAAAGGGAATTGAGATAACAGCGCAAGAAACAATAGGTTTAGTACAAAAAATTGGTTATCTGATGCAAACATATAAGGTAGGCATCAAGAAAAAGCTACCCAATATTTATAGACATGAGTTATTGAATAATTTATTTAGTCACCCTTATACAAAAATTGAATTTGTTCAGCAGGAATTAAATGTGAACAGGCAAACTGCATCAAAATATTTGCAAAAATTGGCAGAGCAAGATTTTATACAATCAGTAAAAATCGGCCGGAACAAGTATTACTTGAATCTTCCTTTAATAAAATTATTTATAGATGCCGGAAAACAGATCGGATTATCACAAGATAGTATTGAGTCTGTCAATCAATAAGGGGTAAAACATATAGTCGTAGCTAAAAGAGAGATTAATTTACAAACATATCACCGGCAATATGTCGAAGAATACATGAATCTTTAAACATATCGCTGGCAATATGTCGAAAAATACATGAATCTTTAACCCATTCATTGTATTGAGAATAGTTGATCGACAAAAATGTAAAACTCCAGTCATCTCGACAAGACAGCAATTTTCGTTTGAAAATTGCTGTTTTTTTCTCACCAAATGTGAAGTTTTCGTAAATAATACAAAAGCTTTCAGCCAGATCCGGAAGAAACTCCTACTTTTACGTATTGAATGGAAGCGCCGCCTGAAAGAGGGAATAAGCCTGTCAATCCGGACAAGGACAGAATCAGGTAATCCGTTAAATTTCGGGCCAGATGAATCATGAAAAAAATAATTCTGATTGCAGGAGGCTTTCTGTTTTTATACCTGACCGTATTTGCGGCCAGAATTGAAAAAGCATTGCTATACAAACAGCATACGTTGCAAGATACATACAAATACCAGGAAAAAGAGCGGAATTTTCAGTGGAAGAAAATTTCGGGGAAAATAGATACACTGATTATGCTGGAAGAAATGGCACCGGAATTCGGAGCGCTGAATAATTACAAAAACCGGAATGGAGTTGCTCCCTTAGCGGACAGCGTAAAGCAGGATGCCTATAAAGCGATTACCGACAAACATGGAGTACGAAGGGACCAAGCCATACCGTTTTACCGTTTTAATAATCTATCCGTGCCGGAATGTTACGGCCGTGACGGTGCGCTGGTATGGATTTTAAGGGATACGGCCGATTATCTGGTTATCGTAGCAGCCCCTTTCAGGGGAATCTGGCTGGTACCGACAAAATATGTAGACCGTTTACCCGAAAGGTATTTCCGGAAATTACTGTTTGTCGACCGTACAAATCAAAATATAACCACATTAGAACAAAGTGACACGGCCTGGCTGATCAGGAGTATGAACCCTGTAACGACAGGAGTGGAAAGACCGCCGCATCGTTTTGAAACACCGGCCGGAATATATGTCATACGTTCCAAGCAAACAGCTATGCTGTACCTGAAAGACGGGAAGAACGAACTCGATGGATTTGCCCCCTGGGCCAGTCGTTTTTCGGGAGGAGCATATACACATGGCGTACCGGTAAAATATCCGAATAAGAAAACCATTGAGTACAGTTGGTCGTTAGGAACAACCAAACGTTCGCATATGTGTGTGAGAAATGCGACCTCACACGCTAAATTTATTTATGATTGGGCACCTGTCGATGTGTCGTTAGTATATGTATTTGATTGAGAAAATGAGAAAAACGTGGCTTTTATTAATCCTTGTGTGTTGTTGTCATATTTCTATCGGAAAGTCAGTTCTGCCCAGAACAGAGGGGGTAAACTACCGCCGCCTGTACCAAGAACTTGGTATCGGACAAACAATCGGATTTCCGGCTTTTTACAAAGCCTTGGAAAACTACCACAAATACCGTTCTGAAAAACAGGACAAACTGGTTGTGATAGACTTTACCAAGCCTTCTACGGAAAAAAGATTTTGCGTCATAGATATGCAACAGAAACAGGTCCTATTTGAAACTTATGTATCACACGGAAAAAATAGCGGAGGAAATTATGCGACATCCTTCTCTAACCAACCCGGTTCTTTTAAAAGCTCGCTGGGACTTTTCCGGACAGGGGAAACCTATTACGGAAAAAACGGATATTCTTTAGTTTTAGAAGGCTTGGAAAAGGGGATAAATGATAAGGCCAAAGAACGGGCCATTGTCATTCACGGAGCCTCTTATGCCGATCCGGCCCTCATCCCGGCCCAAGGGCGTTTAGGACGCAGTCTGGGTTGTCCGGCATTGCCGCCCGTCGTCAGCCAGAAAGTGATCGACACGATCAAAGAAGGCATGCTTTTATATATCTACGGAAACAACAAGGTCTGAAAATACCTGACCGCACGATATCCTTTTGCCGCTTTTCATTTCTTTTATTCGTATATTTGCTAATAAGTTCATTGACTCCTTCCTTATTTTCGCAGTCCTGTTTAAACAAAAAACAGGATATTTGAAAATATACAACGAATCAGGACCGGTTATTTAAATAAAAAAGAAATGATAGATATCAAAGTCCGGGTGCACGACCGTTTTTCCGTGGAATTTAAAATCGGCTATCTGGTCCAAAAAAACCTGAAAGCCAACGACTTTATGATGAACACCTGGATATTTATACCCAATAGTCTGGATATAAATTCGTTTACTTATGGTAAAACGGAATTCTATCGCCATGCCAAATCGAATATCCGGTATATTACACCGATATACACGTTAAGTGAACTCAGAAACGAAGAAGCCTTGCCTTTCAGATTCCTGGAAGTAGCTTTCCATGAATTATCAGCCGATCATTCACAGGAGAATCTGGCCGAAACAGAATACCAGATTAAAATGTTCTGCTCCATCGTTAAAAGTGCCCTGCGAAAAGAAGCGGACCAGATAATAAAATATACACCTGAACCTGACCGGGAAAAGGCGATAGACCTTTATATTGAACAAATAAACGATATTACAGGCAAATACCGCAAACTGAAAGACATTCTACAGGATTCCGGTTTATACGAAGAAGTAGTAACCCTTCATTCATTCGGAGACGAATTCTTATCCAATCTGATCGAATTCCAAACCTATCGCTTACTTGAACTGATAAAACAAAAAGACATCGAATGTTACAACCGGATAGAAGACAGATTAATGCTATTGATCCGGCACGAAAGAAAATACAAAAAACAACATCAATACCAGACCATAGAGAAAAACAGTCCGGACCATAACCGTGCCGTCTTTTTCCGGATGCGGCTATTGAAAAAATTCGTGGAGAGCCATCTGTTTTTAAATGCTTACAAGAAAAAAGACGGACAAATGGCAGAGCAGGTTTATTACAGCATTGCCGCAGGTATTTCGATGATATTCGCTACCGCTATCGCATTCTCATTCCAGCAAAAATACGGAAACTTTACGATGCCTTTGTTTGTCGCTCTGGTCATCAGTTATATGTTGAAAGACCGGATCAAAGAGCTGGCCCGTTTTTATTTTGTACATCGGTTAGCTAAAAAATATTTCGACAACAAAACGGTTATCAGTATAAAAGACACCCCGGTAGGATGGATAAAAGAAGGCGTCGACTATATCACAGAAGACCGGGTTCCGGATGAGGTCATGGCCATGCGTGACCGTTCGGATTTGCTGGAAGCAAATAACCGGCACACGGCTGAAAAAATAATTCTTTACCGTAAACTGGTCAGAATTAACGGACAGGTATTAGACGAAAATAACCAATACGACATATCGGGAATAAACGATATTCTGAGCTTCAACATATCCGGATTTATTTTAAAAATGGACAACCCTGAAGTGCCGTTAGCCGTACCGAAAAAAGACAAAGGATATGAAATCATACGAGGAGAACGGATCTATTATCTGAACTTTTTAATTCAGCTTCGGTATGAAGACAAAATCGATTACAAACGCTTCCGGTTAGTCATGTCGAGAAACGGAATCGAAGGCATTGAAAAATTTTAAATACGCCGGGAGAGACAAAAGCCCGAAAAGAGACTGTTTTACAACAAATCTCATAATCGATAGTCGCCCACGCATCTATCGGGTAACTTCCTGAAACTGAAATATTAATAAATTTCGGATTCCACTTTCAATTTTCAATTAATTCCCGTAGATTTGCATCGATTTATAAACACAAATATTATCGATTTCAACACACAGAAATGAGAAAATGGAGTATTGACGATTCAGCGGAACTGTACAATATCAACGGTTGGGGGCTGAACTATTTTTCTATCAATGAAAAAGGGCATGTTGCAGTTACCCCGAAAAGTGACGGACCTTCTATCGATTTGAAAGAATTGATGGAAGAGTTACAGGTTCGTGACGTAGAAGCCCCGGTATTATTACGTTTTCCGGACATCTTGGACAATCGTATCGAAAAGATTTCCAATTGTTTTGAATTTGCAGCCCGTGAATACGGTTATACGGCAAAAAATTTCATTATCTATCCTATAAAAGTCAATCAAATGCGACCTGTGGTTGAGGAAATCGTCAGCCACGGCAATAAATTCAATATCGGACTCGAAGCCGGCTCGAAACCGGAACTCCATGCCGTGCTTTCCATTGACATCGACGATGATGCAATGATCATTTGCAACGGCTATAAAGATGAAAGCTACCTTGAGTTAGCCCTTCTGGCCCAAAAAATGGGAAAACGCATTTTTCTGGTGGTGGAAAAACTGATGGAACTGCGGACAATCGCCAAATTATCCAAAAAAATGAATATCCGTCCCAACATCGGTATCCGTATCAAATTAGCCAGTTCAGGCAGCGGAAAATGGGAAGAGTCAGGGGGGGATGTCAGCAAATTCGGTGTCAATTCGAGTGAACTTCTCGAAGCTCTGGATATTCTCGACAAACATAAAATGAGAGATTGCCTCCAACTGATACATTTCCATATCGGTAGCCAGGTAACCAACATACGCCGCATCAAAACAGCCTTGAAAGAAGCTTCCCAATTCTATGTACAGTTACAAAATATGGGATTCAATATCAGCTTTGTAGACATCGGCGGCGGACTCGGAGTAGACTATGACGGTACCCGTTCGGCAACCTCAGGAAACAGCATGAACTATTCCATACAGGAATATGTAAATGATGCCGTATCTTCCATTGTCGATGCCTGTGAGAAAAACGAGCTTCAGCAACCCAATATCATTACGGAATCCGGTCGTTCATTGACGGCACATCACTCGGTATTGATATTCGAAGCATTGGCCAGTACACATCTTCCGGTTTTCGATGAAAATGAAGAGATCTCCGAAGACGCTCATGAATTGGTCAAAGAATTGTACGACTTATGGGAAAATTTAAACCAACCCCGTTTGCTGGAGACCTGGCACGATGCCGTACAATGCCGGGAAGACGCTTTAGGCTTATTCAATCTCGGACTGATAGACCTTCATACCCGCGCACAGGTAGAACGGTTGTTCTGGTCGGTAGCACGGGAAGTATACAACATGGCCGAAGCCACGAAACATGCACCCGATGAATTAAAAAAGATTTCCAAGATGTTACCGGATAAATATTTCTGTAACTTCTCATTATTTCAATCTCTTCCGGATTCATGGGCCATCGATCAGATATTTCCGATCATACCGATCAGCCGGTTAAATGAACAACCGACGAAATCTGCAACAATTCAGGACATTACCTGTGATTCCGATGGAAAAATCGACAATTTTATCTCTACCCGCAATTTTTCATACCATTTGCCGGTACATGAACTGTCAGGGAAAGACCCCTACTACTTCGGTGTATTCCTGGTGGGTGCCTATCAGGAAATCCTGGGCGATTTGCACAACCTTTTCGGAGATACGAATGCCGTACACATCAAGGTAAAAGGAAACGAATACGTCATTGATAAAATCATCGAAGGGGAAACCGTTGCCGATGTCTTGGAATATGTACAATTTACGCCTAAAAAGATGGCCCGTACTGTCGAAGTATGGGTAACCAGTTCTGTTAAGAAAGGCATCATTTCAGCAGAAGAGGGCCGCGAATTCCTTTCCAACTATCGTTCAGGCCTATACGGTTACACTTATTTGGAACAATAACCTCATATCACACTACCGCTGCGATTTTTGCAGCGAGCGAATAAAAACAAAGTCGTTGATTTGAAAAGTACAAAGTTACTTCCAGATCAACGACTTGTTACTACAAGGATACCCGTTTTAACTTTCTATAGGAATATAAAGTTCTGTCTTTAGTTTCCCGGGCTCTGTCTTATCCGGATGATTCAGGTATTTTTCAAATCCGGGAGTCATTCCCAGGGTATATCCGCTTTCAGGCAACCATTTCCCATATATCGTATCATACACAACCCCCAAATCAGCATAAGGTCCCTGATAAGAGAAAACGGCATATTTACCACCTTCGATACATTTTACGCCGACTTCTCCTTTGGCTACAGCCGGTTTCCGGACAACCAGGCATACATCTGTTCTCAACTTATCCGCTTCCGTCACTTTGGGATCGTCATGATACACACAAAGATGCTCTATGCCGGCAGAAAACAATTTGTGCTCTTTTACAAAAGCCCATAAACGGGTCCAGGCACCGGCATAGTCGATATTCATATAAGCACCGGTCAACCGGAGATAGATCACACTTTTCGGCTCCATCTCTATGATCTTGGGAGCTTTTAATTTTAAATCGGGATTCAATAAAACAGGTCTCATAATCGTATAATTTTTATTGTTACGGTAATCATTCGGCGTAATGGCATAATATTGCCGGAAAACTTTCGATAAAGAGGATGGTGCATCGTAACCAACCCGCCAGGCAATTTCCTGAACCGGGAGTTCCGTATACCGCAACAAACGGGCAGCGGTCTCCAACCTCATCCGTACAATAAAGGCACCGATCGGCTCACCCAAAAAAGCTTTTAATATACGATGAAAATGGCAGGGGGAAAAATGAGACATTTCTGCCAAGAATCCCAAATCAATCGTTTCATCCAAATGATTGTTGATGTATTCAACGATTATATTGATTCGTCTTTGATATTCTTCTCTGGTAGATTGTTTAGGTTGCATACACTCTCTTTTTATTTCGAAACAAAAATACAGGATGTAACCTATCCTCTCTTTTCCGATCTTGCTATCTTAAAAAAATGATATGATATTTTTATCTCTGGAAATGATTTAAAAAAACAGAAAACAACCCGGGGTTCATAAAAAGCGGAAAGATAAAGCCGTAAACGGCTCCGTAAAAGTGGGCATTATGATTGATGTTGTCCCCACCCCGCTTAGCCATATACTGACAATAAATCAGATAAACCACCCCGAAAAGAATTCCCGGAACAGGTATTACCGCAAACAATAGTATCTTATCCCACGGATTCAGGAATATGGAGGTAAACAAAATGGCCGAAACAGCACCCGACGCCCCGATAGAACGATACCAGGAAGCATTGCGATAGCGTATCAAATCCGGAACGGATGCTATCACCATCGCACCGAAGTAAAGCAACAGATAATATCCCGTTCCCCAATCTGCGACCTCAAATACCTTCTCAATATAAGTACCGAATGACCAATACGTAAACATATTCACGAAGAGATGTGTTCCGTCGGCATGCACGAAGCCATGCGTAATAACACGGTACCATTCGTGAGCGTGGACAACCCGGTAAGGATTAAGCGCCAATTTCTCAAATAACTGCCGGTTATTGAAGCACAGGAAAGATACCACAACCGTAATGGCAATAATAGCATAAGTTACCATCGTTTCAAATTTTGTATTTCTACAAAGTTTATAAAAATTATCCTGGCAAAAAAATCTGCCGTAAACAAAAGTGCATTATTCCGCATTCATCCGGTCTAACGCATCTTTCAAACGCTTATGCGTTTCTGCATCTCCCCCATACAAAACGAAACGCACAATTCCCTTTTTATCGATGATTAAATCGACAGGAAATGCCGTAAGGTGATTGTCATCTAAAAACTGTTTTCCTTCCGTCAACTGCGTAAAATGAAAAGGTGTATTTTCTACAATCTCTTTTATTTCCCGGGAAGTATTGGGAGAAATAGCCCAAAACTGGTAATCGGGATAGTTTTTCATCAATTCATTTAAAGCCGGCATCTCCTTTTTACAAGGTCTGCAAGAGATTTTCCAGGTATTGATCAATGTTACCTTCCCTTTCAGATCTGAATTTTTCCAGACTTTTCCCGAAGGATCCGGCAAAGCAAAATCCGGAAATGGCTTCCCGACGAAAAAAGCAGAGAGCTGTTGTTCATACTGAGCTTTATACGTCCGTGCAGCTTGCTTAAATTGAGCCGTATCTATCACCGTGCGCCCCTGCGCATCCTTTTTCACCTCTATCTTTATGTTAGGCATCCGAAAAGTATCAGCAACAAACAAATCCGCAGGCATATCGACGGTTTGTCTTATTCCGTTCATCCCGGAAATCATTTCATCCGGTAAACGATTCCCGGTCACCCGGGTCACAAATACGAATCCACAAAATACCGGCAATAAAAAACATATCCCCGCTTTTCATAAATCTGGTTATTACAGTTAAACAATATAAACTACCTTAAAGAAATTTTTCAAATCCTTCGGCATATTTGGTCAATGTAACATCTATCACCTGATAATCGGCTATCCCTTTATAATAAAAAGGATCCTCTTTTATGATTTCATTCACTTCTGCCTCACTAACCGCATTACAAAGAATACAACCTCCGGTACGCGGGTTTCTCCTTCCTGAGAAAATAAATTTACGAAGAGCATAATATTTATCCAAATACGCCCTGTGCGCGTCCAGATTTTCCTCCACATCCCGAAGAGTTTTTTTATAATTGACTAACAATACAAACATCACACAATAATATAAACCACAGAATTAACTCATATACACAAACAAAAAAAGGGCTTTATAAAGCCCTTTTTCATCATTTCTTCTCGTACAACTTCGCCCAGTTTTTATATTCCCGGTCTTTCCAGGCGTTACTGTGATATACATAACTGGCGATCAGCGGAATAACTGTCGTACCTTCTGCATATACCATCTGTTCGTAAGTTACGTCTACCTTACCCCAGGAACAAGCTTCTTTCAAAGTAGAAGAAGAACAGGCTCCGTCACGCACATCTGCTACCGTAATCTGTACGGCATATTTGTGCATCGGTACTTCGTGACCTAAAATTTCAGCACATACAACTGTATCCTGAGCAAAATTTTTCGGCGTACCGCCACCGATCATAAACAAACCGGTTGTCGGGGCATTCATTTTAATCATCGTCAATTCGATAAAATCTTTTACAGAATCGATCGACAAATGTTTATCCGGATGTTCCCATTGGTGTTTGCCGATACCGAAACCGGCACTGCAATCTGAAAATGCCGGACAGAAAATGGGCACTCCGCATTCGTAGCATGTCTGAATCAGGCTATCCTTTTTCTTGGAATGTTTGGTCAGCCATTTACCGATTTCCCATATAAACTCACGGGAAGAATACGGACGCGGCTCTAAATTATTAGCAATCTCATAAGTCGTATGATCGCAAACCTGCAATTCTTCTTCATCGATAAATGTATCGTAGATACGGTCGATATACAAATCTCTCAACTGCATGTCAGGAACGTCCTGATGTCCCTTGTAGTGCTTAAAGCCCAAAGCTTCAAACAAATCCATATCGATGATGGAAGCTCCGGTAGCCACCACAACATCTATCATCTTGTTGCGGACCATATCCACATAAACCTGCATACATCCGGCTGCACTCGTACTACCGGCAATGGTAAGAATATTAGTACACTCTTTTTCCTTCACCATTTTCATCAGGATATCGGCAGCACGGGCCGTATCGCGGGAGGTGAATGACATATCGCGCATAGCGTCAATCAACTGGGTTGAGTCGTAAGACTTAATGTCGATGTGCTTAATCGTGTCTTTTAATAAATCTTTCTTTTCCATTTTTATATTTAAACAATGTAAGGTACAGATATGAGGACCTTACTGACTCAATCAGATTAATGTATAGCATCCGGCAACAACGTCACCCCTTCCGGATGAGACTGGATTTACAGATCATCGATTATTGAATTTCATACTCAAAATCTGATAAATCAATTTAGATGCCAGAAAATCCGGGGCTTTATTCGTTTCATTCGGACACAATTCCACAACATCCAGACCGATGATATTGTGACGTTCATTGATCAGTTTCAAAAAATTCATCACTTCCCGATAGGTCAAACCGTCCGGTTCAGGCGTACCGGTCGAAGGCATGTACGCCGGATCAAAAACATCCAGGTCTATCGTCACATAAACATTATCACTCAACTTTTCAGATACATCGTACATCCAGTTCGAAGACTCTTTAATTTCATGTGCATAAAAAATCCGGTCCGGATCGATGTTGTGTTTTTCTTCAATACAGGAACTGCGGATTCCCACCTGAGCCACAGACGCCATTTCTTTAGCGCGTGCCATAATACAGGCATGATTGTGATCGGACCCTTCGTATGAGTCACGCATATCCGAATGTGCATCTAGTTGTAACACCGAAAAATCTTCATAATGCTTGGCAAAAGCACGGATAGAACCGATACTGACAGAATGTTCCCCACCCAACAAAACCGGAAATTTCTTATCTTTCAGAAGGGTATCCACCTGCATTTCAACGGCATCCGACATGGCTTCCGGAGAAGAGGACTCGGTTACCGGGTCCAGAGTAGCTATTCCCTGCGTATAAACTTCCGAATCCGTTTCAATATCATACAATTCCATGTTAGCAGAAGCTTCCAAAATAGCGTCCGGCCCCTTATCAGCACCCTTCAGCCAGGTACTGGTACCGTCATAAGGAACAGGCAACACTACAATTTTAGCATCTTTGTAGCTTGTAAATTCATTATCCAATCCTCCGTAATTCTGTTTTTCCATATCCATTACTTTTATAAATAAAGTCCGACAATCGCTAACCATCAAAATCTCTACGACTTACAGACCAAATAACGATACAAAACTACGCTATTTAATTGAATTTAAAAACGACTGTGTAAAAAAATTCAGAATAGATACGCTATCCCCCGAAATATTTCGGTAAAAATACCGGTCGAATCTTAGAAATTCACTTGAAAACCGACACCCAAAACCTCCTTGAACTGGAGGCGTGGTCCCTTGGAACCGTCTTTTTGTACGATTTTCGTATCGTTATCATAAATCATATTTGTGGAAATATTGGCAGAGAACCATTTATTCACTTTCATATTTAACAACACATCCCAACGGACATCCACATTTTTTGTATCTTCCAGATAATTTGAGAAAAAATCAACCCGGGAATAAATTGTCATATTTTTCATGAATTCATAATTTACCTCTAGCTTCAAATTACCTCCCATCTCCGAGAACAAATGCTCTCCGGGCTTTACTCCATAAGCTCCTTGTTCAGAAAGCACATCGCTGGTAACAAACGTTCCTCTCCACGATATCGCCGATAAAGTTGCCGTAAAATAAACCTTCGGATTCCAGGTCAGACCAAGACCTCCCATCAAATAACCGGGTGCCATAAAGCGGGAAATCAATACTCTCGGGTCCGGCTTATAGTCATAACCTTTTGCAAACTGCGAATTAAAACTCACCATACTGCTGACATACAAACTTTTTGTCAGCCCATAACCATAGGTTGAAGAAATATAAATTTTATCATTCGTCTTTTTCGATCCGTCTGTTTCTGTCCGGTTCAACCCGTAAGCCAGCTCCAGACGATTTTGCCAAAGATGTTTTGCTTTTTTATAGTCTGCATTGTATGCAAACTGTACATTAAAACCGATAGCGTCCTCACCTCCCGCCGACCAATTGCTGAGACTGACCTGCGATAAAGTCAAAGCCGACATTCCGGAGAGGGACCAACTGGAATCTTTTTTGACAGTCTCTTCTCCCCGAAGAGACAAACACACCGTATTCAACACCAAACAAACGATTATTAATTTTCTCATAACTGATTTATTTATAAGATTTAGCTAAAAAACTGCCTATGCAGCTTAATCATTTATGAGACAAAATTAAGGTTTATTTGTTATTTTTTACAATGATATTTTTTAAATCTTCGATAGCCTCGTCTTTATCAATACGCAGAACGACACGGTCCAACATGATCCATTCTCCATGTACCATGGAAGAACGAATATTTTTACTGTTCATGGCATAAACGACAGCCGAGTAATCGTTATATACTGGTATCATATTACTGGCAGCTATATTCACCGTTATCAGGTCGGCACTTTTTCCGACTTCCAAAGAACCGGTTACATCCTCCAAACCCAATGCCCGGGCTCCGTTTATAGTTGCCATTCGTAAAGCCTGCGCAGCATTTACTGCTTCCGGGTCATAATGCATGGCTTTAGGAAGTAAAGCTGCAAAACGCATTTCTTCCACCATATCCAACGTATTGTTACTGGCCGTACCGTCGGTACCGATACCGACCGTTATACCTGCCTTCAAATAAGTATCCGTATCGGCAATTCCACTGGCCAGCTTCAAATTACTTTTCGGACAATGGCCGATAGAAGTCCCGCATTCTGCCATCAGTCGCACCTCACGGGCATTCAACCATACACAATGCGCAGCAATAACGTTCCGGTCGAGCAGGCCGATCGAATACAAGTATTCGGCAGGAGGCATTCCGGTACGGGCAGTAATATCTTCGACTTCTTTCCGGGTCTCCGCAACATGAATTTGCAGCAAAGTAGTATAACGATCGGCCAGACATTTAGCTTTCTGTAAAGTTTCTTTCGAACAGGTATAGGGAGCATGCACCGTAACAGAAGGATGAATAAGAGGATCTCCCTGCCATTCCCGAATCAGTTTCTCGGATATTGCCAGTCCCTCATCTACAGACTTAAAGCTGGAGGTCGGGAAATCGATAACCGACTCGTTCATAACACCCCGTATTCCAGCCTTTCTAGCCTCGTCCGCAATCACATCCTCAAAAAAATACATATCGTTAAAACAAGTCGTTCCCGACTTGATCATTTCCACAAAAGCCAAACGGGTAGCGATCCTTACATTTTCAGGCGTCACCAATCTGGCTTCCGCCGGAAAAATATGTTCCGTCAACCAGGTATGCAAAGGCAAATCGTCTGCGTATCCCCGCAACATCGTCATCGGCACATGTGTATGTGTATTCACAAATCCCGGCATTACCAACATGCCTCGAACATCCTTTATTTCTCCCGGAAAATTCTCTACATGACATTCTTCCATCGGGCCGATAGCCTCAATCTTTCCGTCTTTAATCCGGATATATCCGTCAGCAATAACATCCATGCCGGCATTCATCGTCAGTATCCGGGCATTACAGATTAATTTTTCCATTCAGTCTTTCTTTTGATACCTTAACAAAGGTACATAAATTACAGACATTCCCCCGCCATTTCCCTACTTTTGGTTTAAATTTATAACTTTGCCCGCCAAACTAAAAGACCATGAAAAGACCGTATCTGAAGCCCCTTTACATTCTCATATTATTACCCTTATTGGGGTATGGTTGCAAAACCGCAAAAAAAGAATACCAACCTGCTTACGCCTTGAACATCGTATATTTTTTACCCAAAGACAAACTACCGATAGAAAACTACCGGCAACGGTTAAGCGATATCCTGCTTTATACACAGGATTTCTACCGCCAAGGGATGAAAAATAACGGTTTCGGAGATAAAACCTTCGGACTTCGAAAAGATTCCGACGGGAAAGTAAAGATATCAGTCATTCCGGCACAGCAGAATGCAGACTATTACCCATATGAAGGAGGTGGATGGAAAGCGGTCCGGGAAATCGACGCCTGGTTCGCAGAACACCCGGAAGAAAAAAGCAGCGAACATACTCTTGTTTTTATGCCGACCATCACGGAAGATACAAATCCGGGCGGGGTTCCTTTTTACGGACTGGGTAAAATTTGTTTTGCCTTGGATTATAAATATTTTGATTTAAAACACCTGGGAGATCCGCTGTTAGCCAAATGGTTGGGCGGCATGGCCCATGAACTCGGGCATGGCCTGAATTTACCCCACAACAGCGAAACAGTATCCACGCGGCAAAGTCACGGTACAGCCCTCATGGGGAACGGTAACTACACATTAAGTATAAAACCGACCTTCCTGACAAAAGCCAGTTGTGGGATTCTCAACAATTGTCAGGTATTTTCTTCCGTTAAGCAAGACTTTTATTCCCAACCGGATACGGCGGGCCCTGTCATCCGGAACTTACACATCGAATTCAAGGAACATACCATAGATATTCGTAGCGGATTCAATATACCGCTTCCGTTTAACGGCATCAATATTTATTACGACAATGCACCCTACGGGGAAGTAAACACGGACTACGATGCAGAATCATTCTTTGTAAAACCACAGCAACAAGACAGCCTCGCTTTCCGTATTCCGAAAAACGAACTTTTTAACTTTGCAGGAGCGGATTTTCAAATCAGAATTATTTTTCTTTGCACCAATGGCTCCACATATTACATCACAGTTCCTTTCAACAAAAACTCCCCGGCAGATTTTCATTTTATCAAAAAAACAGAACTAAATAAATCAAAATGGTCTGTAACGGCATCAGATATGCAACCCGACTCTCCAGTTTCAAATATTTTAGATGGAAATATCCAAACCTTTTGGCATTCATCCTGGTTTCCTTATAAAAAAGATTTTCCGCACAACCTGACCATTACGCTGGACAAAACACAAAAAATCCGGGGTCTAACCTTTACGCAACGAAATAATTTACACGGAGCGATAAAAGAAATCCTTATTCGTATCCGTACAAAAGGAAAATGGAAAAAGATCGGGTTATACACCCTCAAAGCCGAACACTTCCAAGAAATTGATTTTCCACAACCCGAAAACGTAGAAGCATTTTCGATAGATATTCTATCCAATCATACAGAAAATGATCCGAAAATTGCAACGTTGGCTGAAATCGGAGCATACTAAAACGCAACAACATGAGAAATACACAGCAACAGGACCTGCAACTGAAACAGGAACGACTTCAGAAAGCCATACGAAATGCAAAAGCAGACGGCTGTTTAGTAAGTACAAATATCAACCTGTACTACCTCTGCGGTTGTGTATATAACGGCTATTTTTATATGCCGGCAGAAGGAGAACCTCACTTTTTTGTCAAACGTCCGAACGATTTTTCCGGTAAAAATATCCACAATATCCGAAAACCCGAACAACTGCCGGACTTATTCAAAGCCGCCGGTATACCCCTGCCGGAACATCTCCTGCTGGAAGCCGATGAGTTAAGTTATACCGAATATATACGGCTTCAACACATCTTCAATCCCCGGATAACAAGTAATGCCACCCGTTTGCTCCGGGAATTGAGAACCATCAAAACACCATGGGAAATCGGACAAATGCGGATAACGGCAAAAGCCCATGCTTTGACATACAGTCAGATCCCCGAATGCTACCGACCGGGCATGACTGATTTGGAATTACAATACGAAATTGAATACCGGATGCGAAAAAACGGCTCGGTCGGTTTTTTCAGGGCATTCGGGAACAACATGGAAATCTTTATGGGGAGTCTTTTGGCCGGAGAAAATGCAGAAATACCTTCTCCTTTCGATTTTGCGCTCGGAGGAGCAGGTATACATCCCTCTTCACCTCTGGGAGCCAACGGAACGCTTTTAACTCCGGGGACTTCTGTCATGATCGATATGTCCGGAAACTACACGGCTTATCAAACAGACATGACCCGGGTATATGCCATCGGGAAACTACCGGAAAAAGCTTATAAGGCCCATGAAACATCCCAGCAGATACAAGAGAAAATAATCGGTATGGCCCGCCCCGGAACCCCCTGTAGCCAAATATATAAAATAGCAGAAGAAATTGCTGTCCAAGCCGGTCTCTCGGCAAATTTTATGGGAACCCGGCAAAAAGCCAAATTCGTAGGCCACGGTGTCGGATTACAAATCAATGAACCGCCGGTATTGACTCCGCGATCTGTAGAAATACTGTCCCCCGGCATGACATTCGCATTGGAGCCTAAATTCGTCATTCCGGGAACCGGAGCCGTAGGAATCGAAAATACATTCTTGGTCACAGAAAACGGATTAGAAAAAATAACCCGGTTTCCGGAAGATATTGTAGAACTGACAAAATAAAATTAACCTTTTTTTTTATTTCCCGTTTATATCTGAAAAAAAGATATGAAACGGACATTTATAATTCTATGCATTTTTCTATCCATAGCATGGTACGGATATTCCAGTGATAGTCTAAAATTTACGGCTATTCCGGAAAAACTGGAATTATTCGTCAATCAAAAAACCGATCCCTATACAATTCACGTCGAATATACATTGAATATTCCTCAGGGATTTATCGGGGACAAACAACGTTTAATCTATATTCCCCGTTTTACAACGCCTGAACACGAATATTTACTTCAACCCCTTGTAATCACCGGAGAAAAATTCCGGGAAAAAGACAGCCGGACTCAATTACCGGAAGAAGATCAGACAGCCCTCGCTAAAGCACGGAAAATTCAATATACAAGAAAGGCTATGCAGATCAAGATCAATGAAGATGTTCCTTTTCAACTCTGGATGCCGCAGGCCCGTTTGACCGCAACCAGTGTGTTACAAAGCCGGAAAAGCGAACAGACTTTCACTCAAATACTGGCTGAAGGAATCGTTTATTTGCCTTTAGGCCCCGGTCCGGTAAAAGTCAAATATGTAAAAAAAGAAGTCTCCATAGAGAAAAATACCGATTTCCGTTTTTTATACCCGGCAAATGTATCTTATCTGCGTCCGGAGTTCTCGGACAATTCCTCTCAATTGAAAAAAATGAACAATTTCCTACAACAGATTTCAAACAATCCGGATTATAAAATAGAGCAAATCGTCATTACCAGCTATTGTTCTCCTGACGGTTCCTATACTTACAACCAACGGTTAGCCAATAAAAGAGTACTCAATTTCATCCACGATTTGGGATTTCCGGACATGAAAATTGAATTCAAAACAGTTCCTTACGATTGGCAAGGCCTGGCAGCAGCAGTTGAAAAATCAAATCTTTCCGACAAAACGACCGTTCTTTCCATCATCCGGAGCAACCGTAACGATATACAACGGATTAGCGCACTCCGGCAATCCCACAATTACCACTATCTCCTTACTTACATATATCCCCGGCTACAACGTACTGTTTGTGACATACAGTATACAATCAAAGAAATGCAAACTGTACCTGTCCCGGAATAAACACATGAATCAACTGTAATTCAAAATATCCCTATCAGCATTTATGGTAACCACACAAATACCTGACGGACTCCCCAAGCCCCAACGTAAATGGGCGATGACAGCAATTGCCATCGGTATCTCTGTCGCCGTACTGGACGGTGCCATTGCCAATGTAGCTCTGCCGACCATCGCCCAGGACCTGAATGTGAACCCGGCCAGTTCGATATGGGTGGTCAATGCCTTTCAACTAGCGGTTACAATTTCCTTATTGGCTTTCTCTTCATTGGGCGACCTCTGGGGATATAAAAAAGTATACGTCGGCGGCCTGTTACTATTCAGCATCACTTCACTGATCTGCGCCCTGTCCGACTCTTTCTGGACACTCGTCCTTGCCCGTGGCCTGCAAGGATTCGGTGCTGCAGCCATCACCAGCGTAAATACGGCCTTATTGCGCATCATTTATCCGGGCCGGCTTCTTCCCCGGGGAATGGGTACCAACGCCCTCATCATCGCCGTTGCTGCCGCAGCCGGCCCGACCGTTGCAGCAGGAATCCTCTCGGTAGCACCCTGGCCCTGGCTATTTGCCATTAACGTCCCTATCGGATTGACGGCCTTTATTCTAAGTGCCAAGTTTTTACCCCACAATCCGGTAAAAGTCGAAGGACAACGTTTCGACGTTCCGAGTGCCATTCTCAACGCATTAACTTTCGGCCTCCTGATTTCATGCATTGACGGA
This sequence comes from Culturomica massiliensis, assembly GCF_900091655.1. Lineage (NCBI taxonomy): Bacteria > Pseudomonadati > Bacteroidota > Bacteroidia > Bacteroidales > Odoribacteraceae > Culturomica > Culturomica massiliensis. The sequence goes on along the minus strand of NZ_LT594621.1, from coordinate 3,350,950 downwards.
TTCGCTCACGATATCCGTCTGTATATCCTGATTCCCGGAATTCTAGTTATGCTCTCTTTCGGATACTTCTTCATCCGGAGACAATTGCATCATCCGTTTCCCCTGCTTCCGGTCGATCTCATGAAAAACCGGACATTCTCGCTTTCAGTCGTCACTTCCGTCGTTGCTTTCATCGCTCAAATGCTGGCTCTGGTATCCGTACCTTTCTTCTTTCAACGGATATTACACCTCAATGAAGTGGAAACCGGACTTTTACTGACACCCTGGCCCATTGCCACTATGATTTCCGCTCCATTGGCAGGCCGGCTCATGAGTCGTATGAATGCAGGGCTATTGGGAGGCATCGGTCTCGCCATTTTCGGTGCAGCCCTCTTTCTGCTGGGAAACATCCCGGATCATCCCACCAACTTCGACATTATATGGCGGATGGTATTGGGAGGCATCGGTTTCGGAACTTTCTTAACACCCAACAACAGTACTATCATCGCCTCAGCTCCCCCTAACCGCAGTGGAGGAGCCAGCGGTATGCTGGGCATGGCCAGGCTCTTAGGACAAACCATAGGAGCAGCGGCAGCAGCCATTATGTTTGCCGTTTTCCCTACAAACGGAATGCGGATTTCTTTGACTTTCGGAGCCGGATTTGCTATTCTGTCCGCCATTATTAGCAGCCTCCGAAGAAAAAAGACCTAAAATTATTTTGAGTTTTCAAAGTTTTTCACTTGCTTTGCTTCCACATTTCAGAAAAAAAGCATGAAACAGATGTTAAATATATGGTGGTGGCGTAATTCATTTGTCAAAACAGGTGGATGGGCGTAGCTATTGTATTTAATTAAATAGTCTAAAGACCGCAGGTAATCCGCCTGCGGTTTTTTATTTATCCGAATTTTTACACAAAAACAATAGAAACATTAAAATCACAGAATTATGGACACAAAAAACAAAAGATTTATCTTAACAGAAAGCGAAATTCCTACAACATGGTATAATATCGTGGCAGATATGAAAAACAAACCACGCCCGATTTTACACCCCGGAACCAAACAACCGATGAAAGCCGAAGATCTTTACCCGATTTTCGCCAAAGCCGTATCCGATCAGGAGATGAACCAGACCGATGCCTTTATCGAAATACCGGAAGCTGTTCGCGAAGAGTACAAAAAATATCGGTGTACCCCCCTCGTTCGCGCCTATGGCCTGGAAAAAGCACTGGATACTCCGGCTCACATCTATTTCAAAAACGAAAGCGTTAGTCCCGTAGGCTCTCACAAACTGAACTCGGCATTGGCACAAGCCTACTACTGTAAACAAGAAGGTATTACGAATATTACGACAGAAACCGGAGCCGGTCAATGGGGGGCTGCCCTATCTTATGCAGCCAAAGCATTCGGCCTGGAACTGGCTGTATACATGGTAAAAATCAGCTACGAGCAAAAACCTTACCGCCGTTCCATCATGCAAACTTTCGGCGCACAGGTAATTGCCTCCCCGAGCATGTCCACCAAAGCAGGAAGACAGATACTGACCGAACATCCTTATCACCAGGGAAGTCTGGGAACAGCAATCTCGGAAGCCATCGAACTGGCGACACAAACCCCGAACTGTAAATACACCCTGGGAAGTGTACTCAACCATGTATCGCTCCACCAGACTGTCATCGGACTGGAAGCCGAAAAACAGATGGAAATGGCCGGCGAATACCCGGATATTGTCATCGGATGCTTCGGCGGAGGTTCTAATTTCTCCGGCATCTCTTTTCCCTTTATGCGGCACACCATTCTGGAAGGACGTCAAACCCGCTTTATCGCAGCAGAACCGGCTTCCTGTCCCAAACTCACCCGGGGTATACTCCAATACGATTTCGGGGATGAAGCCGGCTATACCCCCCTGTTGCCGATGTTTACCCTCGGCCATGACTTTGCACCTGCCAACATTCATGCAGGCGGATTACGGTATCACGGAGCCGGAACCATCGTCAGCCAACTGAAAGAAGACGGATACATGGAAGCCGTAGACATTCCGCAATTGGAATCTTTCAAAGCAGGAACACTCTTTGCCCAGGCAGAAGGCATCATTCCCGCACCGGAATCCTGTCATGCCATTGCATCCACTATCCGTGAAGCTTTAAAAGCCAAAGAAGAAGGGGTAAGGAAAACGATACTTTTCAATCTCTCCGGCCACGGCCTGATCGACATGGCAGCGTACGACCAATACAATGCCGGCAATCTCGTCAACTACGAACTACCGGACTCTACCATTCATGAAAGTATCGACAAATTGGAAAAGTTAATCTGAAATTACAAAAATCAGAAAAGCAAAGGGGGCATAATAGAAACTGCCCCCTTTTTCATTCAACGCCCCGGGCTCCGCCCGAAGTAGATATCATTTACAGGAATCTATAAACTTACAAAATAAAGGTAACATTTCACCAGAAGCAACCAACATCATTTCCGGATGCCATTGTATGCCCAATACGAAAGATTTTTCATCCGATTGCACAGCCTCGACGATACCGTCAGAAGCAACGGCAACTACCCGCAATCCTTTTCCCAACTCTTTAATAGATTGATGATGAAAACTGTTCACCCACAACTGATGTCCGAACAAACTACCGGGGATAGAATCTTCCGTCAGGGCAACAGCATGAAACCGATCGCCCCGGGGAGCAATCTGACTATGCAACATGACCGGAAACGGCACCTCGCTCATGTCCTGGTACAAAGTACCTCCCAAAGCGACATTCAACAATTGAGCCCCGCGGCAAATCGCTAATAAAGGCTTATCCGTCTTCAATATCTCCGACACAAGTAACAATTGCAGCTGATCAAGCCCGGTATTGACAGCTTCCAGTTTAGGATGCGGCGTACATCCGTACAGAAGCGGATTAATATCCCCGCCACCCGAAAGAATAAACCCATGACACAAGCGGACATATTCCTGTATAGCCTCCAAACCGGATACCGGGGGTAAAAGCAGAGGAATTCCTCCGGACTTTTCAACCGCTTCGATATAGTCCTTATTGACATATACCTGTTCCATGCCGATGAATTTACCTCCATCCACCGTCCGGAAATTCGTACTGATACCTATCAAAGGTTGCATACAATATATAAATAAAAACCTCTGAAATCAGGCTATCGGTCTGGTTTTGATAACCGTAATACCGTTCACCGTATAATCATTGATAATCTCCAGTAAAGCGGTCAAATGAGGAGCAACCATGTGGTCGTTCCAGGTCCCGACTGTTTTCCAGGTTTCGTGAAACATAAAATCCAACGGGTCTTCCTTGCTGATATGCAATTCATAATGTAAAGCCCCTTTCTCCGCCAGAGTCGGAGCAATCAAGTCTTCCAGTATCTTTTGCCACTTTTTTTCTACTCCCGGTAACGAGCGGTTATAGGCAAACAAAACCAACGAATCGGGCTCGATAACCGGATTCGGAGCCACAGAACGCTGCCAACGCTGAATAACCGGTTCTTCGGCGAACAGTTCATCGGCAGCAGCCAGTAAATGAACGATATGTTCACTCTGCATATGCTTCTTCCACAGAGTCTCATTGGCCCAAATTTCATGGAAAATAAAACGATCCGCATCTTCACGGTCTTCATAAAGATGATAACTCACCGATCCTTCTTCAGCCCGGGTCTTATCGATCAAAGATATCAAAGCTTGTCTCAGGACATCCCTTTTACCCGGTTTGGCTTTAAAAACAGCCACCAGAGTCAATTGTTCCGCAGTTTCTTTATTGAAATATTCCATCATAAAAAGATTAAATTTATAGCGAATGGGTATTATCTATACTTCTCACCGGGCATTTCGATCGTCCGGTTGAGAAATTGTAATACCGTACAATGGTCTCCTCCGTTTGCTTCGATCTGCTGTATGCCCTCAAACCAACTCTTTATCCCGGACTTGCTGAATCAAAAAAGAAGCCTTCAGCATTTCCAAAGTATCATCTGTACATTCCGTATATGAAAAGGAACTTTAAAACATAATCACCTGCCCTCCCGGTCATCAACTTTCTTATCGTTTTTTCATACACGGCTTGTCAGAAATTATCATTAATCGAGTTTCAACACAGCCAGGAAAGCTTTTTGGGGAACCTCGACATTACCGATCTGTTTCATCCGTTTCTTTCCTTTCTTCTGTTTTTCAAGTAATTTACGCTTACGGGAAATATCACCTCCGTAACATTTGGCCGTCACATCCTTCCGGACAGCCTTTATCGTTTCACGGGCAATGACTTTTGCACCGATAGCCGCCTGTACCGCAATATCGAACTGCTGGCGGGGAATCAATTCTTTCAGTTTTTCACAAATCCGCCGGCCGAAATCATAAGCATTGTCGAAATGGATCAAAGCCGAAAGGGCATCGACCGATTCCCCATTCAGCAAAATATCCAGTTTGACCAGATTTGCCTTCCGGTAGCCGATCTGATAATAATCGAAAGAAGCATATCCTTTCGTTATACTTTTCAACTTATCGTAAAAATCGAATACGATCTCTCCCAACGGCATTTCATATGTAATCTCGATCCGGTTTCCGGTATGATATTGCTGATTGAGCAAAATACCCCGTTTTCCAAGACAAAGGGTCATAATCGGGCCGATATACTCCGTAGGCGTAATGATCTGGGCCCGGATAAACGGCTCCTCAATAAAATCCAGGGCATTGGCTACCGGCATATCCGACGGATTGTGCATCTCATATACTTCTCCTTTAGTCGTATGAGCAATATACATTACGTTGGGAACCGTCGTAATGACATTCATATCGAATTCCCGGTCAAGACGCTCCTGTACAATTTCCATATGAAGCATACCCAAAAATCCGCAACGGAAACCGAAACCAAGAGCTGCCGACGATTCAGGCTCGAAAGTCAATGAAGCGTCATTCAACTGCAATTTCTCGATCGAAGCCCGTAAATCTTCATAATCTTCGGCATCTATCGGATAAATACCCGCGAAGACCATCGGCTTTACTTCCTCAAAACCGTCAATCGCCACATCACACGGTTCATTCACATGCGTAATCGTATCCCCGACTTTCACTTCCGAAGAAGTCTTGATACCGGAAATGATATAACCCACATCTCCGGTTTTTAACTCCTTGCGGGGCTCCGGCTTCAGACGAAGCACCCCGATTTCATCCGCTATATATTCTTTTCCGGTATTGACGAACTTTACCTTATCCCCGGTTTTCAAACTCCCGTTGACAATACGGCAATAGGTAATGATCCCCCGAAAAGAATTGAACTCCGAATCAAAGATCAGAGCTTGTAAAGGCTGGCTCGGAAAGCCCTCCGGATGCGGGACACGCTCCACAATTGCGTGCAAAATCTCTTCTACCCCCAATCCGGTCTTTCCGCTGGCTTCAATAATATCTTCCCGCTTGCATCCGATCAGTTCCACAATCTGATCCTTCACCTCCTCGGGCATGGCATTCGGCATATCCATTTTATTCAATATCGGAATAATCTCCAGGTTATTCTCTACCGCCAGATAGAGATTGGATATGGTCTGGGCCTGAATTCCCTGAGTAGCATCGACAATCAACAAGGCCCCTTCACAAGCAGCGATAGAACGGGAAACCTCATACGAGAAATCCACATGTCCCGGAGTATCAATCAGGTTCAATACATATTTTTGCCCCTTATACAGATAATCCATCTGTATGGCATGACTTTTAATCGTAATCCCTCTCTCTCTTTCCAGATCCATATCGTCCAGCACCTGCGCCTGCAAATCTTTTCCCGTCACAGTTCCCGTATACTCCAGCAAACGATCTGCCAGTGTACTCTTCCCATGATCGATATGTGCTATAATGCAAAAATTGCGGATATTTTCCATATATTCTATTTAAATTTTAAGCGACTCCTTTGTTCATGTGAATATCCCGGACAGCCATTTTCCATACTTATCCGGCTCTTTTTAACCGTAATCCTTTCTCCCTAAACGACAAAAGAATTTTCAGACCGTAAAGATAATGATTTTTATTTTACAGAAATATACCCCTAAAATCAACTTCCCTAACCGTTATCCGATATAGAAAATCATAAATTCAACCGAAAGCAGTTCCCCCGCACCCGTCAATAACATAATTTCCAATCTCCGGCAGTTTATCCGGCAAAAAAGTTATTTTTGTGTTTCGAAACAAGTCTATTGACTGATTCGGAAATTTTATAATCTTTTTAATCAAAAATTATAAAAGTCTTTAAACGGAAAACTAATTTAATAAAGTACATAGAAATCAATACATTATGATAAAATCCATGACCGGTTTCGGTAAAGCGACGGTTGAATACAATCAGAAGAAAGTCGTTATCGAAGTAAAAAGCCTGAATTCCAAACAATTGGATATCAACCTCCGGATGCCGAATCTTTATAGAGAAAAAGAAATGGACATCCGTAATCTTGCGAAAACTTACCTCGAACGGGGCAAAGTCGATGTGAGCATTTATTTCGATAATTCGGAAACCGACAAAACGGTTGCCCTCAATCGCCCGGTAATAGAACAATATTTCCGGCAAATGACAGAAATCGCTGGTACATTAGGCATAGATACCGATAACAACGAATTACTCCAAACCATTATGCGCTTTCCGGATACCTTAAAGCAACAAACTGAAGAGTTGAACGAGGAGGAATGGCTGGCTTTAAAAAGCGGTATCGAAAAAGCATTGAAAGCTCTCGATACTTTCCGGATTCAGGAAGGCGAAGTACTGATCCGGGATATTCTGCATCGTATCGATCTGATCAAAAGTTTTGCTGCCGAAGTGCCTCAATACGAAGGGCGCCGGATAGAGAGCGTACGTCAACGGCTTATGGAAAAAATGAAAGAATGGGAGGAAATCCGTAATGTCGATCAAAACCGCATGGAACAGGAAATCATTTATTACCTCGAGAAACTGGACATTACCGAAGAAAAAGTACGTTTGAATAACCATTGCAAATATTTTATCGAAACGGCAGAAAAAGAGGAAGCTCCCGGACGTAAGCTCGGATTTATTTCCCAGGAAATCGGAAGAGAAATCAATACGATGGGTTCAAAAGCCAACGATCACGACATACAGAAATTGGTTGTACGTATGAAAGACGAACTTGAAAAAATCAAAGAACAAAGCTTGAATATTTTATAAAAACACGGTTATTAATTTCAGATTTACGATCAGACATACAGAGCGGCCTGTTAAAGATTTTTGATTTACAATTTTTAATAGATATATAAAGTCGCTGAGTCATGGAATCAGAAAAAGACGTTGAGCAAAAAATAAAAATGAATCAAGTTCGAACAGAATCGTAAATCAAAAATCAGAAATCGTAAGTCAAAAAATCGTAAGTCAAAATAAATGGGGGTCTATCTATGGGAAAAGTAATCATATTTTCAGCACCGAGCGGAGCCGGGAAAAGCACCATCGTCAAGTATTTATTGGATAAAAACCCGGAGCTGGAATTTTCAATATCGGCAACCAGCCGTCAACCGAGAGGCAAGGAACAACATGGAAAAGAATATTATTTCTTCACCCAGGACGATTTTAAAAAACGAATTGCTGCCCATGAATTCCTCGAATGGGAAGAAGTTTATCCCGGCTGTTTCTACGGTACCCTTCAACAGGAAGTCGAGCGTATCTGGGCAAAAGGGCACACAGTTCTCTTTGATGTCGATGTCAAAGGAGGTATCAATATCAAACAAAAATTCGGAAAAAATGCGCTCTCCATTTTTATACAGGCTCCTTCAATCGAATGCCTGCGCCAACGGTTAATCGGACGGAATACCGACAGTCCTGAAAAAATTGAAGAACGGGTAAACAAAGCCGAATACGAAATGAGCTTTGCCGATCGGTTTGATACGATCATCGTTAATGACAATTTAGCGGAAGCACAAGCCGAAGCAGAAAAAAAAGTCAGAGATTTCCTGACAAACGCCTGAAACAAATCCGGCGTTTTAAATGCAGATTGTAGATTTTAAATTTCAGACGGGCTACACAAGCCGGACTGAAAAGGATTTTTAATTTACGATTTTTGACCAATCACACAAATCGGCGGACTGTAAATAACGAATCGAGTTAAACCAGAATCGTAAATCTAAAATCGTAAATCCAAAATCTATTTACAGTCCCTTCAATACCGGTAAACTGATGTGATACTTTACAGCCAATACACGCGCCATAATCACACCTATCGCAGCAACCAATTGGGTAAATGCCGGCGGGAAACCGATATGCATGCATACATAATAGACGAAACCGCCGAAAATACAGGCAATAGCATATATTTCTTTACGAAAGATCAAAGGTACTTCATTGATAAAGACATCCCGAATCACTCCTCCGGCAGCACCCGTCATTGTTCCCATAATGATGGCTACCCAAAAATCAAACCCGCAAGCCAGACTCTTCTCTATTCCGACGACAGCAAACAGCCCTAAGCCGATAGCATCGAAAATAAAAAACGTATTATTCAAACGAATAACGTATTTTCCAAATGCGATCACAAACAATACGGCTACTCCGGTAACGATCAGATAAGCCGGCTGGGTCATCCAAAAAGGAGTCACGCCGAGCAATATATCACGAATCGTTCCGCCGCCGATAGCTGTAGCCAAACCGACAACGTAGGCACCGAACCAATCGAACTGCTTGGCCGATGCCAGACGAATACCACTGATCGCAAAAGCGAATGTCCCGATATAATCGATAATTGTTATAAAATCCAACATATTATTTATGATTTGCCTTTTTTACTTTGTGATTCTATTGTCCTGCTTCTCTTTAAAATCAAAAATCATTCAATCTATGAAATCGGTAAAATCTACAGGCATAAAAAATCCTCTTTACACTTAAAATTTATACGTATCAATTTTTTTTTGCGGGCGCAAAAGTAATAATAAAATCATATATTTGACCGTTTATTCCAACATTGAATTTCATGACAGGACTTTTTTTCGGTTCATTCAACCCGATTCACAACGGGCACATCCAGATAGCAAAATATTTGCTGATAAATCATTTATGCGACGAAATCTGGTTCGTCATCAGTCCGCATAATCCATTGAAAAAAAATGATACCTTACTCACAGAAAACAAGCGTTTGGAAATTCTGGAAGCCGCTTTGACCGGAGAAAAAAATATACAGGCATGTGACATCGAGTTCGGAATGCCCAAACCGTCCTATACAATTGACACATTAAACAAACTATCGGCAAATCATCCGGAGAAAACATTCGCCCTGATCATCGGAGCCGATAACTTACGTAATTTCCATTTGTGGAAAAAACACGAAGAAATCACCGCCCGGTGGCCGGTTTTTGTGTATCCACGTCCCGGTATTGACATTTCGGCCATTTCACACACACACATCACAAAAATAGATGCTCCTCTTTTCCCGCTGTCTTCCACCGAAATCCGGGAAAAGATCGAAAAAGGCGAAGACATAACCGATTTCGTTCCGGCACATGCAATAAAATCAATTTTAGAATATTACCGCCAATTTTTATGAAAATCATATTATCGATTCTGCTTTCTTTTTTATTTTATTCTCTTCCCGCACAAGAAAGCAAAGACGAAAATCAATGGCTGCAACGGAATATTCCGGGGAAAAGCAAAGGCCAGCCGGTTACTTCTTCCTGGCATACGGGAACAGCCGGAATCATCAAAAGCGATGGGGCAGAATTGAGTCTTTTCAATACCTCCCGCATCGGAATGACAAAATCGACGGAACTCTTGCTGCATATAGGCGAAGAGTGGATTATGCCCAACCTGGGAATCAAACATCGCTGGCTACACGGCAATCGCATTTCTTTCAGCAGCGAACATACGTTATACTGCCCCTGGCCGGGATTAAAAATTCTTCAATCGACAGGTTTTAAAGACCTCATTGCCGATTCTGTAAAATTGGATCCCGGTATAGCCATGCGTCACGAATTGATTCTCTCCTGGCTCATAAATCCGCAGGTATTGGGATGCCCTAATCCTGCACCGGAAAAGATTCTCAGCTTCCGTTTGGGAACTGAATTTTATTTAAGCAGCGGAAAAAATACAATTCCCCCGTTCGATTACTTTCACTCACTTTATCATACGCAAATCCTGAACAAAAAAGTATTGTATTACGGAGGCCTGCAATTCGACTCGTATTTTTCCAACCGTTTCCATTATAGTTTAAACGCTCTCTTATACAGTATCGACCTGTCTTCGGACTATGCTCTGGAAGGCAATGTCAGACTCACTTACTACATCAGTCCCCGGGTCGGAATTTCAGCCGCCTGTAAAGCAGCCTATATCCGGATATCCGAATGGATCGGACAGACAACACAACCGGATGGTACCTTTGTAAATTCATACGATAAAGCCCCCCGTATCAGTATCCTTCCTTTTATCGACTTAACTTTACTCATCAATCCCGACCGGGGCCAAATCCGGCATGGATTATTCAAAAACCGAAAAAGACACCGCTGATATACTGTAACCGAATGTAATTATTTTTGATTTATGATCTTAGATTTACGATTCTGCCGCAACTTGATTCCTTATCTGCAATAAGCTGATTTGTGCAATCATAAATCCTCCTCAAGCCAGCTTATATACCCAATTTAAAATTTTTTCAAAACGATCCCGTTCCTCCGGATCATAGTCATAAATCATCAAATCCGCGAAATCTGGGGTACATAAAAATTATTAATCAAAAAATTCAATCGTTTTCAGATTGAAAAAAGGTTTTTGTATAAATATGCCGACAAGTGTATGAATATGCACACCCATAAACACATAAAACACTGATCATAAATAATATAACAATATTACCAAACGATCAGAAACGGAAATTAATGCTGAAAACAATTTATACATTTGCCATCGTCAAATTATAAGTTGTATGTTATGGCTTTCGTTACAAAAGAGAAACTATTTTCTAAAGATTTTTTTGTTACTTATTCCTGGTTGATAGGAGGATGTTTTATTTTCGCCCTGGGAGCGGTTCTATTTGCCGAACCCAATCGGTTCGCCCCGGGAGGTACTTATGGGTTGTCTATCGTATTACACCATCTATTAGGATGGCGTACCGAGTTAACGGCTTTGTGCATGGATATTCCATTACTGCTGATCGGCATTTATTTCCTAGGACCCAAATTCGGCATTAAAACGGTTATATGCACTTTTGCTATTCCGCTCTTTATGGGTCTTATCCACGAAATATACGGGTACAGAGCTTTACTGGGAGAAAACCAGGAACTACTCTCTGCTATTTTCGGAGGAATCGTATATGGAATCGGGATCGGGATGATTTTCAAATCCCGGGCAACTTCCGGTGGATCGGATATCATCGCTATGATTCTGAACAAATACACTCACATTTCCTTAGGGCAATTAGTCATATTAGTGGATTGTACCATCACATTGACTACCGTCCTCGCATTCGGAGAATGGACACTGCCGATGTATTCCTGGATCGTTGTCTTTATCGAAGGAAAGGTTATCGACGTCGTACTGGAAGGAGGATCTGTCTACAAGACCATGATGATTGTAACCAAACAAGTCGATATGGTAAAACAAGTCATCATAAACGATATCAACCGGGGAGCCACTTTATTGCCTGCCGTCGGAATGTACCAGGGCGAAGAGCGGAATGTTATCTATACGGTTTTAACCCGTCGCGAAATGATGATACTGAGACACCGCATACAGGAAATCGATCCGGATGCCTTTATTAACGTAATCGATTCTAAAGAAATCCTGGGCCATGGATTCAAACCTTTGAAAGAGGAAAATTAATTCACCCGCAATCTTTTTTTGAGTATCTCCTGACAGGATGCTTTAGTGGTATACGGCTGCAATTACAGCAAGTGGAAACGGTAATATACTACAATAACCGGGAAGCGCTTCCCGGTTATTGTAGTGTATTACCCTTCCGGAAAAAGCAGATGATACCGAACGGGCTTTATTATTCTGGCAATTAATGCTGTTCCGCAAAATATTTATAGAACAGAGGAATTGTCTTGATACCGTTAAAAAATTGCTCCAACGGATAATTTTCATTCGGAGAATGAATGGCATCCGATTCCAAACCGAATCCCATCAATACAGATTTGATTCCTAAAATCCGTTCAAAAGCGGCAATAATAGGAATACTGCCTCCGGAACGGAAAGGTACCGGATTTTTTCCGTACACTTCTGCATACGCCTTCTCTGCTGCCTTATAAGCCGGTAAATCAATCGGACAAACATAAGCCGGTCCTCCATGCAAAGAAGTTACTTCTACCTTCACATAATCCGGTGCTATCGATTCAAAATACTCCTTAAACAATACCGCAATCTTCTCGTGATCCTGATTCGGTACCAAACGACAGCTTATTTTAGCGAATGCTTTAGAAGGCAATACGGTTTTTGAACCTTCGCCGGTATATCCTCCCCAAATTCCGCAAACATCGAATGTAGGACGAATTCCCGTTCTTTCATTGGTCGTATATCCCTCTTCGCCGAATACATCATCCACACCAAGTGCTTTTTTATAAGCCTCCGGATTGAAAGGCGCTTCTGCCATTTTTGCTCTTTCGGCAGCACTCACAACCAACACATCATTATAAAATCCGGGAATTGTAATATGACCTTTATCATCCACCATCCGGGCAATCATTTTAGCCAGAACATTGATCGGATTAGCCACAGCCCCACCGAACAATCCCGAATGCAAATCCCGGCAAGGTCCTGTCATTTCCACCTGCCAATAGGCCAATCCCCGCAAACCCGTTGTAATGGAAGGTATATCCGCAGCAATCATGCTCGTATCCGAAACCAAAATAACATCTGCCTTCAACATATCTTTATGCTCCTGACAAAATTTAGGCAGGCTGGGCGAACCGATCTCTTCTTCTCCCTCTATCATAAATTTCACATTACAAGGCAAATTTCCGGTTTGCACCATATATTCAAAAGCCTTGGCATGCATAAAACTCTGCCCTTTATCATCATCCGCTCCCCGGGCCCATATTTTACCATCTTTTACAACCGGCTCAAACGGCTTCGTATTCCATAAATCAAGCGGATCAACAGGCATCACATCCATATGTGCGTATACCAACACCGTCGGTAAAGCCGGATTTACAATTTTCTCTCCGTAAGCTACCGGATTACCTTCCGTCTCAAACACTTCAGCTTTGTCTGCGCCGGCTTTTAACAATATATCACACCACTTCTCGGCACATTTATACATATCCGGTTTGTGTTCGGCTTCCGAAGATATCGAAGGAATTCGTATCAATTCAAATAATTCTTCCAAAAAACGTTCTTTGTTCTTCTCAATGTATCCTTGTAATTCTTTCATAAATTATGAGTTTAAATAGTTATTTGGGGTAAAGATAAAAAAAATCGTCCAGTTATCGGTAATTTAAAGAACAAAGCAAAAAACCAATCTTTTTCTGATTTACAATTTCTGATTTTTGATTTACGATTCCGTTTCAACCTGATTCGTTTTCATTTTTTGCTCAACATCTTTTTTGTGATTTAATGACTCTGCAATTTTATAATATCAATCAAAAACCCCTCTGAAAACCGGTCTGCAACTCCAATCAAAAACCGTAAATCATAAATTTTTATCGGACCGACCTCTGTGCCACACTTAAAATTAAAATCTAAAATTTTCCTCCCGGCTTTATAGATTAAATCTTTCGGTATTTCCGATTAATTATATACTTTTGCAGTAGTGTAATCAAGAACAAAATTTATATGTCAGATCTTTCCGAAGTCAAGATTTTTACCGGAGAAAACAGCAGATATATTGCTGACAACATCGCTAAATCTCTCGATTTAGAATTAGGTAAAAAAACCTTATTGCATTTCAGCGACGGGGAATTTGCAACCGCTTACGACGAAACCGTGAGAGGGGACCATGTATTTATCATACAGTCCACATTTCCGCCCAGTGATAACCTTATGGAGTTGCTTATGATGATCGATGCCGCTAAACGGGCATCCGCCTACAAAGTCATAGCCGTAATTCCGTATTTCGGTTTTGCCCGTCAAGACCGCAAAGATCGGCCCCGTGTAGCCATCGGAGCAAAATTGGTTGCCAATATGCTCCATGCAGCAGGTGTTGACCGGATCATGACAATGGATTTACACGCCGACCAAATTCAGGGATTTTTTGACATTCCGGTAGATCATCTGTATGGCTCAACCGTACTGGCTCCTTATATCCAATCCTTAAAACTGGATAATCTGGCGATTGCTTCTCCGGACATCGGCGGTTCAAAACGGGCTAATTCATGGGCAAAATTCTTCAATTCAGGATTGGTTATCTGTCATAAAACACGGGAGAAACCGAATGAAGTGGCTGAAATGAAAGTGATCGGTAATGTCGAAGATAAAAATGTCGTTATCGTCGACGATATGATCGATACAGCCGGAACGATCTGTAAAGCAGCCGATATGCTGAAGAAAATGGGTGCAAAAACAGTAAGAGCTGTTGCAACACATGCCGTTCTTTCAGGTGAAGCCTATGAAAGGATCGAAAAATCGGCCTTAGAAGAAGTGATTTTCACCGATTCCATCCCATTGAAAAAACAAAGTTCCAAGATCAAAATCATCTCTGTAGCCGATATGTTTGCGGAAACCATCCGGAACGTTTTAGAACACAGATCCATCAGTGATCATTTTATTCTTTGATGAATAAAGTAACTTCACCATATTTCATGTCGTTAATCTAAACGACAGTGATTAAAAGAGGCCGTCAAAAGCCTCTTTTATTTTCATCTTAAATTTAATACACCATGTCTTCTGAAGAAATCAAACAACTTAAAACCTTTCAGGTAAATGAAATTACAGAATATCACATTTACAACCGTCTGTCACGGATACAAAAAAATGCACACAACCGGCAGATTCTTTCTGAACTAGCCGAAGAAGAGATGAAGCATTACCGCTTGCTCGAAAAATACACCGGCTGTACACCGGCTCCCGATCGTTGGAAAATCCGGCGTTGTGTCTGGGTTGCCCGTTTATTCGGCCTGACATTCGGAATCAAACTGATGGAAAAGGGGGAAGTCATCGCCCAACATGTATACAAAAACTGGGACAACGTTGATCTGCAGACGATGGCAACGGAAGAAGAAAAACACGAGATCAAGCTTATCGGTCTGATCGACGAGGAAGGGTTGAATTATATGAGTTCTGTGGTATTGGGGTTGAACGACGCCTTAGTCGAATTTACAGGAGCCCTGGCCGGTTACACATTTGCGCTGCAATCTCCCAGACTGGTTGCTCTTACAGGCGGAATCACCGGAATCGCTGCTGCACTCTCAATGGCAGCCTCGGAATACCTGTCTACCCGGGCAGAAAAAGACGGAAAAAATGCAATAAAAGCATCCATTTACACCGGAATTGCGTATATAATCACTGTTATTGTATTGATAGCACCGTTCGTATTTATGCCGAACGTATACGGAGCTTTGGGTGTTTGCCTCTCCGGAGCCTTGCTCATTATCGCTGTCTTCAACTATTATTATGCTGTTGTACGTAGCGAAAGCTTTAAACGGCGTTTCTCCGAAATGGCTATCATCAGTCTCGGCATTGCTGCGATCAGTTTCGGTATCGGTTATGCCTTACGAATATTTACCGGAATAGAATTATAAATCCGACAAAGTATTTTTGGCATTCATTTTGCTGAATATTTAAATCTCGGACATAGACAAATTATAATTTAAATAAAATTTTATGCAAAAGCGTATTCTTTACTTTTTATTGACAGGATTGTTGGGGCTGGCTTCGTGTACGAAAGTCAATGATCTGAGTGACGATGCTGAAATTATTTCTTTTGCTATTACAAATATTTCTCCGGGTATAGAACTGGACCGGGAAAATATAATTATCAATGACAATGTGGTTTTAATTCCGCTGGAATTCGGAAGAAAAAATTTTCCCTTGACGATTTCTACAGATATCCGTCTTTCCAAAACGACGGATGACGCCATCAGTGCAAATGATCAAAAATTAAATCTCAAGGAATTTACTTTTGAGAATATATATGACTCACACAATTTTTACCTGATCTCCGAAAGCGGAAAACCACATCCGGCAGAGATCAAATTGGTAGATAAACTGAATGCCGAGATAGAATTAGAGTCCATAAATCTGACGGAAGAAGAAGCTTCGGTTTCCAAATGGCGGAACAACATCCGCATCATCTTGAAAAAGAACCTGAGCTGGCCCCTCATCATCACCCCTGTTTTCACTAAAACAGAAGATGCTGAATATGTGGATTATAATGACGGAGACTCTTTCACGTTTACCTCACCTTCGGATACTGAAAAACACATCACATTAAAAGCAGCAAACGGAGATGAAAGAACCTGGAACATCCAACTCGTTTCTTCCATTGAAAATTCTGATTTCGAATTGTGGATCAACGAAGGAAGCAAAAGTGTAAATATCGATCCTACTCCGGGAGAAGGCCTAGGCTGGGCAACAGCTAACAACAGTTTTGTACAAGGTACCAAACCGGTTTTGTACAATGGCGGAAAAGCAGCAGAAATGACAACCGGGTTGCAGAACCTGAACAGCTTGGGTATCGGAGAACTGATTACGGCAGGAACTATCTTTACCGGGAAATTCAAAATGAAAATTTCAGCCCTGAACAATCCGCCGGCTATGACTCATTTCGGAATTCCCTTCACGTTAAAACCGATATCCATCAGTGTCGACGCCAAATATATAGCAGGTAGTCAATTACAACAATCTGTAAAAGAAAGCGGGAAATATAAACTTCACAACCTGACCGGAACAGATTCCGGACGAATCTGGGTAAAAATTCTACATTGGGGTGGAAAAGGCGCACTGGAATACCACGAAAAACCGGTTCCGGATCTGACAATACTCGGGGAAGGAGAACTCATATTCGACGGAAAAAACCAAACGCTAAAAAACTGGCACACGTACACGATTCCCATCGAATACAACAGCGCCTACAACCATATCGAACCGACACACATCGCTATCGTCATGACATCCAGCCGGAAAGGAGATATTTTTATCGGTGCTGTCGGAAGTAAGCTGACTGCTGACAATGTCGTCATAAACTATTAAATATTCTACAACTGATAATACACAAAAGGTTTTATAATCTTTATACAAAAAGAAACCCGAAACGTAAAATCAACTAAGCCGACAGACTTAAAAAGCACATTATGAAAATAGCATCCTATATCGTTATACTATTCTTATTGATCGGTTTATCAGTACAGGCTCAACAAGATACGATCCCTTCAACTCAAAATGTAGAATATCGTTTTGCTTTGGGAGTACAATTGGGAACGGATATCGGAGGGGCGATACCTTTTCCGTTCAGCAACGTCCCAAGCCCTTTTAATCCCTATCCTCAACTCTATCCCTCCCTGGGAGCAAAACTGAGCTTTCCGATTACAAATAGGTGGGGTATCGGCGCAGAAGTTTCCTATAAAAAAGTATCTATCGATGCCGATGCCCGAATCGAAAACCAACGGTTCAACGACGAAAAAAACGACGTCATCGCCCGGTTTACAGGATCTGCCGAAATGGGAATGAATTTCACCATGCTGGAAATTCCGGTATATGCCAAGTATACGTTCAGGAATCAAAAAGACCGGTTGATATTCGGTGCCTATTTCGCTTATATCTTACAAGGGAAATTCGATATCAAGGTAAACAAAGGCTTTATGATGACCGATGAAGGTATTTACAACGGAGCCATAGATGACGAACCTCTGAATATCAACTTCAACGATATTCTGGATAACTGGGATGCAGGCATTATCCTGGGATACGAACGAAAATTATTTTCCCGCATCGAAATCGGACTGCGTTTCAGTTGCGGTATGAAAGATATTTTTAAACCGGATAACCAGTATTTCGATTATAAAATGCTCCACATGCGGGGGACATTAGCTTTAAGTTACAACCTATTCGACATCAAACCACCGAAACTAAACCCTTTCCGTCATAAAAACGACTGAAAATAAAAATTGAAAAAAGAACACTTTGTTTTTCACAAAATGGCATTCTTTTTGCTTTTTTATATATTATAATCAAAAAAATGGCGCCATTTTTTACACCTCAATAATAATAAATCAACACCGATTTATTTTGTCTAACAACTAATTAAAAACGAAAATGAAAAAAGGATTACTTTATTTATTCATGCTTGCCTTAAGCTGTGCAGCATTCACCTCTTGTAGTGACGATGACGACGATGTATCTCCGTTGGTAAACACCTGGAACACAGCAACCGGAGATGAGAACGACCCGATAATCAATGTTCGTTTGGAAAACGCCACCGACTCTGTTATGTTCATCGAAAATCACATTTCCAACAAAGACTTTGGAAATGTCATCAATGAATTAATGGGGGCTTATGTAAAAGAATACCTGTTCAATGTCACGTTCAAAGCCGACGGTGAACTGGTTGCTTCCATCAAAGGGGAGGACGGTCAACCCACCCAATCTCCTGCCGGAGCAGTTTCTTACAAAATCAAAGGGGACAAAGTTTACCTGATACCGCACTTAGACGTGATGTTTCCGGACGGATTGCCTTCACTGACATCCAGAGCCTCAGAGAATCCGGCCATCGACCTGGACAAAATTCTGAAAGAAGGCCTTCCTCTTAACTACAAAATTACAAACAACAAATTGGAAGCCTACGTGACCCGGGATATGATGCAGCCTTTTATGGGCCTGATTAACGAAATTGTTCAGGGTATGGACGCAAACGGCGATTTCATGATTATGATGATGAAAATGGCTATGGCCGATATGGTGGTTATCGTCAATGAAAGTACCAAATTCGAAATGGGATTGAATTTCAATTTAGCTCCTTCTACACAGAAATAAAAATTTGCGGACATATTAAAACGTGCAGGCGGTAAATCTGTCTGCACGTTTTTTATGTCTGTTTTTTTATTTCCTTCTCTCCGTTTCAGCTTTTGGTTTTTCCTTTATATCTTTGTGCCTCAAAATGAAATCATAAATAAATATCACATAGCGTTATGGAATATAATTTCAAGGAAGTCGAGAAAAAATGGCAAAGCTACTGGAAAGAACACAAAACCTATCAGGTAGACACAGATCCTGCCAAACCGAAATACTACGTATTGGACATGTTTCCTTATCCTTCGGGAGCAGGCTTGCATGTAGGACATCCGCTCGGTTATATCGCTTCCGACATATACTCCCGTTACAAACGCCTCAAAGGTTTTAACGTACTTCATCCCATGGGATACGATGCCTATGGCTTGCCGGCAGAACAATATGCCATTCAAACCGGCCAACATCCCGCTATCACAACGGATAAAAATATAGCCCGTTACCGGGAACAACTGGATAAAATCGGTTTTTCATTCGATTGGAACCGGGAAATCCGCACTTGCGATCCCCACTATTACAAGTGGACACAATGGGCTTTTATCCAGATGTTCAATAGTTTTTATTGCAACGACGAACAAAAGGCAATGCCTATTGCAGAATTAGTGAAAGCTTTTGAAAATACAGGAACTGAAGGATTAAATGTAGCTTGTGGGGAAAACCTTCAATTTACGGCAGAAGAATGGAAAACTAAAACTGAAAAGGAACAACAGGAGATTCTGTTGAATTATCGTTTGGCTTACCTGGCTGAAACCATGGTCAACTGGTGCCCCCAACTGGGTACCGTACTGGCAAACGACGAAGTGAAAGAAGGCCTGTCCGTGCGGGGCGGCTATCCGGTCGTACAGAAAAAAATGCGTCAATGGTCGCTACGCGTTTCTGCCTACGCACAGCGCCTGCTCGACGGATTGGACCGGATCAACTGGTCGGATTCCCTCAAAGACATCCAACGCAACTGGATCGGACGCTCACAAGGTGCCGATATCATTTTCGATGTGAAAAACAACGACTTGAAATTACAGGTATTCACCACCCGCCCCGATACGATTTTCGGTGTCAGCTTTATGGTACTGGCTCCGGAAAGTGATTACGTAAAGCAACTGACCACTCCGGCCCAGCAGCAAGCCGTGAATGAATACCTCGACTACGTAGCAAAACGTACCGAACGGGAACGTCAAAGTGAAGTCAAAAAAGTAACCGGAGTATTCACGGGTTCATATGCCGTCAATCCTTTTACACAACAGGCCATACCCGTATGGATCAGTGAATACGTGCTTGCCGGTTACGGAACAGGAGCTATTATGGCTGTTCCGGCCCACGATAGCCGGGACTATGCCTTTGCCCGTAAATTCAATCTGCCCATCGTACCGGTCATTGACAACGGCCAGCCGATCGACCTTTCTGAAAGTTCCTACGATGCCAAGGAAGGAAAAATGATCAACAGCGGTGTAATCAATGGCATGGAGGTCAAAGAAGCGATTAAATACATCGCCGAAGACGTAGAAAAGCGGGGGATCGGCAAAAGCAAAATCAATTACCGTTTGCGGGACGCTATTTTCAGCCGCCAACGCTATTGGGGAGAACCGTTTCCGGTTTATTACAAAGACGATATGCCTTATATGCTGGATGAATCGAAATTACCGCTCGAGCTACCGGAAATCGACAAATACCTACCGACGGAAACCGGAGAACCGCCATTGGGACGGGCCCAAAATTGGCAAACAGAAGAAGGTTATCCGCTGGAATTAAATACCATGCCCGGATTTGCAGGTTCTTCAGCTTACTACTTACGCTACATGGATCCGCACAACGACAAGGCATTGGTAAGCAAAGAAGCCAACGAATATTGGAAAAATGTCGATTTATATCTGGGAGGAGCCGAACATGCCACCGGCCACCTGATCTATTCCCGTTTCTGGAATCACTTTCTGTATGATCTGGGGTATGTATGCGAATCCGAACCGTTCAAGAAGCTGATCAATCAAGGGATGATACAAGGACGCTCCAACTTCGTTTACCGGATACAGGGCACCAATAAATTCGTTTCCTACGGGTTAAAAGACCAATACGAAACAACGGAAATCCATGTCAACGTCAATATCGTACACAATGACGTTCTCGACCAGGAAGCCTTCCGCAATTGGATGCCGGAATACGCCAACGCGGAATTTATCCTGGAAGACGGAAAATACATCTGCGGCTGGGCGGTGGAAAAAATGTCCAAATCCATGTACAACGTCGTTAATCCGGACGATATCATTGAGGAATTCGGAGCCGATACCCTTCGTCTTTACGAAATGTTCCTCGGACCGCTGGAAGCCCATAAACCGTGGGATACACAAGGTATAGACGGTGTTTTCAAATTCCTGAAAAAATTCTGGAGATTATACGTCAACGACGACAAACTGATCATTACAGATGAAGAACCGACCAAAGAAGAACTGAAGACATTGCATAAGACCATCAAGAAAATCGAATCCGATATCGAGAATTTTTCATTCAACACTTCGATTCCGGCTTTTATGATCTGTACCAACGAACTGACAGGCTTAAAATGCAGCAAACGGGCCATACTCGAACCTTTGGTTATCACCATCGCTCCTTTTGCTCCCCATATCGCCGAAGAATTATGGCATAAACTGGGACATGCCGATAGTGTTACGACGGCAGTATTCCCCGAATGGAACGAAAAATTCCTGGTAGAAGACAGTTTCGAATACCCGGTATCGTTCAACGGAAAAGTCCGTTTTAAACTGGCCTTGTCTCTGGCAGCAGATCATGCGGAAATCGAAGCCGCCGTAAAAGCTGCTCCGGAAACCGCCAAATACCTGGACGGAAAAGAAATCCGGAAAATGATTATCGTCCCCAAAAAGATCGTAAACATCGTTGTCTGATCCATCCGAATAAGGCTGTCCGATCAAGTCGGTTTCGACTCTTTCGGACAGCCCATCTATCAATACCCAGGTGGAATATTTACAGCCTTTCGAATATGTCATTTATTCCACCATACCCGGGTATCGAAATTATCCGGCCCCTGTAAAGCGATAGCGGCCTCGTAATTTGCCATATTGGGAGTAAAATCGTCCGACGCATAATGACGGCGATAGGGAATATGGGTTACGTCCGCATTCGGACCCGGCTTCAGATCGGGAACGCCCAAACGTCTCCAGTCCGACCAGGCTTCGATTCCGTCCTGCATAAAATTAGCCAGCCAGCGCTGCATAGCGATTTTAGCAATTTTCTGTTCCTCCGTACCGGCAAATTCCACCTCCTGCTGCGCACAATAAGCATCCAGATCATATTCCAATTCATGCTGACTGAATGAAGCTTCTATACCGGCTTTATAAAGCGATTCTGCATCCGCACCAATCCATCCCCTTACAGCAGCTTCTGCGCACAACAACAGAGCGTGGGAAGGCGAGATAATTGTAATCGCCGCATCCTGTTTATAATATTTCGGATGAAAATTGCAATAACTTCCGGTCTGCCAGGAAGGCAGGTCGTCCTTCCGCAACCCGTAAGGCAATCCGATATACTCCCCGTTCTCATTCGGAACTGTATAAGCCTTTAAACGCGGATCGTGATAAGCTTTCAACTGATCGATAATTGTAGCTGAAGGAACAAAATCCCATCGCCCGTCTAAAATCATATTCTCCCACAAAGGATTGGCATTCGCATTTTCAGGCAGATAGGCATATTTGAACAAATCTGTATTTGCAGTAATTCCACCGTCGGCATAAGCCTTGGCAAAACGGGTTTTCCCGATGGCTGGAGCGACCTTCGATAATTTAATCGCCATCATCATACGCAAAGTTGCATTCAATCTTTTCCATTTATTCATATCCCCCTTGTAAAATATATCAAATGTCCCGTCCAGCCCCGCAGAAACATCGAATTGAGTAAAAGCTTCGTTCAGCTCTTTGTCAAGATCGGTATAAATAAATTCCTGGGTATCGTATTTAGGGGTATACAAACCTTCCAAAGCTTTATTGGCTTCCGAATAAGGAATCATTCCCAAAGCATCCGTCAAATGCATATAGGCATAGGCCCGCAATGTACGGGCTACAGCAATCTGGTTTTCAATCTTACCGAACGCCTGTACCCAGGTTGCTCCTTTCGTTTTTTCATCCGAACAAAGCTGGATAATATCGTCCAGATTACGGATCATCCGGCGGTAATAACCACTCGTATTGAATTCCGTCATAGCATAATTCGAATACTGAATATTCAACCGCTCGGCAATATACTGAGGATACAACTGATTCCAGGGATCGTAATTGCCCACCCAGGCAAAATTAGGAACATAGAGCGCAGTATACATAAAGAGATAACGGGTATCCGGAGTCGATACCTTATTGGGATCCACATTTACACTTCCAAAATCGTCGCAACGCGAAAGCAATATCATTCCGGCGATAATCAGTATCAATAATTTTATCGTTTTCATAATCCTGTTGTTTTAATTAAAATGTCATATCTATGGTAAAACCGAAACTCCGGGTACTTGCAACCTGTCCCTGCTCTATATAGCTGTTATAAGCATTACCGACCTCCGAAACATCTACATTGGGCATACCCGAATAAATCAACCAGGGATTCTGGGCCACAAATGACAAACTGGCTGATTTGATTCCTCCGCCCAAACGTTTGAGCAAACTCACCGGTACGGTATACGTCAGCGAAATTTCACGCAATTTCAGATAACTGGCATCATATACATAGTCTTCCCAGATACTCCCTTTTTTATCAAAATAATAATTGGCGGCAACATGAGTAGACACAGGTGAGTATGTCCCATCCGGATTTTTGACGACACCTTCCACTTTTATCCCTCCGTTCTGTTCCAACGGCATACGGATGTCCACTCCCCGGTCGTTTTTACCGACGGTTGTTTCCAATAAACCGGCCATTTCGCCGAACATATTACTGACGGAAGCCACATTTCCACCGATCTGATAATCGAAAGACGCCCCGAAAGCCAGATTTTTATACCGGAGCGAAGTCGAAAATCCTCCCGTAGCATCCGGCTGTACGTTACCCAGTTTTTCTTTTGCATTATTGACCGTATTCAAGGTATAGTCTCCGTAAGGATGGCCTTCATTCGACCGTTTACGCAAAATCTTATTACCCTGCCCGTCCTTTTCCCAGACAGATCCCTGAATCACACCGATCGGTTGACCTACCTCCGCTACCAGATACAAACGGGTACTATAACTCAGCCAGGCCCAATTGTATGTTTTCAAATTTCCATCCAATTCAATCAATGTATTTACATTCCGGGCGATATTGAAATTCAAATCCCAAATCCAATCCTTTGTTTTAACCACCGAACCGCCGATAGCCAGCTCAACTCCCCGGTTCCGGATTTTACCGGCATTTATCGTACGTGAAGAATACCCGGAAGCAGGGGTCAAACCGATATTAATGATCTGATTTTTAGCATCCCGGTTATAGAAATTAAAATCTCCCCAAATCCGGTCTTTAAACAAGCGGAATTCGGTACCGATCTCATAAGCCGTGGAAATCGTGGGTTTGATATTCGGGTCCTTCATCCGGTCGTCATGCCTCATCGCCGTCAATTGTCCGTATTTCGTCGTCGTATACACTTCCGAAATATTATAGGCACTCGTCGATTTACCCACCTGTGCAACGGAGGCACGCAATTTCCAGAAACTCAGCCACTCGGACTTAAGCCAATTGCTGGCAATAACAGAAGCAGACACACCCCCGTACAAATAACTGTTTTTATCTTTGGGCAAGGTCGAACTCCAATCGTTTCGCAAGGAAAGATCCAAATAATAGGTATTGTCCCAACCGGCCGTTACCGTCCCATACACACTTCTCTCCTTCATGCGGGTTTTACTGTTCTCTCCTCCCGGAAGTCCGGAAGAAGCACTGACATTGAAAAATTTATCGATAATCAGTCCGTCCCGGGTAAAAGCACCCACCGATTCATACCGGTAATTCCGGTTTTCAAGGAAAAAAGCCGCATCCAAAGCCAACTTATTAGCGAAAAACTGATCGGACCAAGTTACACGTCCCTGTATCTGCATATCAATCAAACTATTCTGACTGGTTGAGTAACGCGATGTTTCTCCCAGCAGATTCATCGGGATAGCCGTATAACTGTTATAATTACGTAAATTACCGTTTACCCGTATACCGGCTTTCAGGTTACTAAGGATTTCATAGGAAGCATCCGCACTGAAGACATTCCACTGATAGACACTCTGCCAGTTTTCCTCGTAAAAAATAGCGAAAGGATTGTTATGATAAGTAGGCTTTAAATTTGTCGGAGAATTGATGTTCCAGGAACGGAACGTACCGTCCGGACGTTTGTAATCTTTCAAGTCCCGGACATCTACATTCCGGTGAAACCACTGGGTAAAGGTATAAAAAGCATTTCCCGTATTTCCGTATCCTTCCTGAGCATTATTGTGATTCCGCCGGTATGAATATTTATAATCCAAAGCAATATTCAACCGTTCGGAAGCTTTAAAATTCGTCTTGATGGACAGGAAACGGCGGGCCGCATCACTATTGGGCATAATCCCTTTCCGGGATATATTCGTAAAAGAAACACGCGACATGTAATTTTTCCCCGAATGAGCTACCGATACATTGGTTGTATTTATCATCCCGGTTTGGAACAATTCTTCCAGGTTATCTTTCGGAGGCGGACTGAACCGGGCCAACTGCCCGAATTTTGGATGAGTAGGATCCCAGGCATACCAGGGAGCATACATACGTCCGTCCATCCTGGGGCCCCAGCTTACGTCAGAAGCGTAATCATAATAAGGAGCTCCGTCCATGATACTCAAATAAGCCGGATGTTTCGACGGATCATACTTAAAAGTATACATCTCTGCCGTAGCACCCAAATTTCCACCTCCGTATTCATTCTGATAATCTCCATGCAGGTATACTTTTTCAAAAGCAAGTGTATGACTAAGATTTATAGCCATACGTTGCCCTTTCAACCCCTTCGTTTTAATAATAATCGCCCCGTCACCTCCACGGGAACCATACAAAGCGGTCGCAGCAGGTCCTTTCAGCACATTTACCGACTCCACATCATCCATGTTGATCGAATTGGCACTGGTAATCACCCCATCCACCACATAAATCGGCTCACTCCCTCCGGCATTCAATGAACTGGTTCCCCTTAAAACAATTTTTCCGGCATCGAAGGTAGCTCCCGAACTTCCCCAAAAACGTACCCCGGCTACTTTTCCGACTAAAGCATTATTCAAGTCCATCTGACGGGTTTGCATCAACTCTTCCGATTTCAGGTTCTGCACCGAATATCCCAAAGCCTTCTGCTGACGGGTCATCCCCTGAGCCGTCACCACCACTTCTTCCATTTTCAAGGAAACCGCTTTCATTTGCACGTCAATCACGTTTTTATCTCCGACGGGAACTTCCACCGTTTCCATCCCCACGAACGAAAATTCCAACACATCTTGCCGGTTCACAGGTAAAGTATATTTCCCGTCGATATCCGTTGCCACCCCGACCGAACTACCCTTTATTCTAACACTTACTCCGGGTAAAGGCGCATTATCCGCAACATCCGTTACCCTTCCGTTTATTGTAACGGTCTGGGCAAAAATCGTTTGCATTCCTATAAATGACAGGAATACGAAAAGTCCGATTCGTTTTTTCATAAATACTCAATTTTAGGTTAAACATTAAACGCCTTTATGGACTACAGCCAAAAAAAACGTTCGTTTTTTAATGTCAACTAAACTTGAAAATTCTGAAAACACAAAACATTGATTACCAATAATGTATCCTACGAAACAAAAACAGAAGAAAGTTAAGATTTTTTTAACAATCAAAAGGAAGGTATTTTTTCAGGTAAAAATCCTGAATATCAATATATTTATCCCAAATATAGATCGTACACACAATTCTTTAAGAGACGGGAAATTTAAATAATATTTACATATTATCCAACAAATCAGCTCTCAAAAATTAAATAATTCTTAAAAAATAACGATTCAAAAGCCAAAGACTGACTTTATTTATTTCAGAAATTACCGGTCTTTTTTAGAAGTAGGAACAATAAAAATTACGCTTACCGTACCGATCAGCCCTAAAACAAGAAGCAGGATACGAAAATGCCAATTTTCCAGAACAACAAAAGCGGAAATAGAAATCATCGTCCACATACAGCCGATTGAAATCAGCTTTGAGGTCCAACTTACTCCCTGTTTCGATTCATAACGCCGGATATAATCCCCCAGCCACTTCGAACGGTGTAAAAAATCGTGCATTCGTTTAGAACTTTTGTAAAAAAGCCAGGAACTCAACAATAGAAAAGGGGTTGTCGGCAGTCCCGGGACAAATATCCCAATGATACCCAAACACACGGAAAGAATCCCGATACTGATATATAAAACTTTTCGCATCTTTTATAAAACCGGAGGTAATAAAGCCTCCTTTAATTTGTTCTGAACAGTTCTTTTATTACGATCTGATAGTCGTCCCGGCGACCGGCTTTGCGTATTCGTTTAAGCCATTTACGGTCGGTTTCAGGTAAAAAATAATCCCATACCGATTTCATCTTTTGTAAAAGCAATCTTTCATCGTTAAAATAACTTTCATAAGCAGAAAAAAGGGCCTCATGAAAATCAAAAAAACGCTTTTTACGTAATTCTTCCGAAAAAGTTTCATTTCCTTGAAAATCGGCGGCCAATAAAGGCGAAGACAATAATCCACGTCCTACAAAAA
Organism: Culturomica massiliensis; assembly: GCF_900091655.1. Taxonomy (NCBI): domain Bacteria; kingdom Pseudomonadati; phylum Bacteroidota; class Bacteroidia; order Bacteroidales; family Odoribacteraceae; genus Culturomica; species Culturomica massiliensis. The sequence continues at coordinate 3,323,340 of NZ_LT594621.1, read as the reverse complement.
CACCCCTGAGCAGGGGGTATTGGGCCACAATATTCTGAATCTGCTCAACCGATATCAAATCTCCATTATAAAAAAGAGGACGGGTACATTGCCGATAGAATGAAGCGAATCCTTCCTCGTCCACCGTACCCTTATATTGTTGTTTTCCTGTTCGTGCATGAACCGTTATCCAGCAAAGGCGAAGATTATTAATTACAGATAACAAATCCATACATTCACCTGCCGATTCCCACCCCAAACGCATTTTTAATGAAAAATCCAGATCGGGAAATTCATCTATAGTCTGTAAGACCGTTTTCACCCGTTCCGGATAAGGTAAGATTCCGGCTCCTTTTTTCTGATGGGCTATCAACGGAAAAGGACAACCGAAATTAATATCCGCCTGCCGATATCCCATTTCCCGGATTTTTCCGGCCAATATACGGAATTCTTCAGGAGAGCCCGGTAATATCTGAGGGATAAGACGGGCAACCGTATTGTTTTTCGGATCTAAATCACGCATATCCCGGTTACGGAAAGCATTCCCTTTTTCCAACCGTATAAAAGGGGTATAATAAGCGTCTACACCACCGAAAAAGCAGGCGAAAGTATTTCTATATATCCAGTCCGTATACCCCTGTATCGGCGCAAAATGTATCTCAAAACGGTTTTCCATGCCGCAAAAATAGGTTTAAATTTCGATTTATGGCTGCATATATTCCTAAAACCCTTTTCCGGCTCCCAATTTTAAAAACAAATTGTAACTTAGCAGCATAAACCATTATCGTTCACGTCCTATGAAAACTTTATTATTCTTTTTATCTTTTATTCTCTTATGTCCGGTATTGAAAGCGCAGAATGACGACCGCGGGTATTTGGTTAAAGTCGGAGATATGGCGCCGGACATCGATATTCATTACCTCGACGGCAGTGTAAAAAAACTGTCTGATTTCCGGGGCAAAATCGTCATGCTGCAATTTACAGCCAGTTGGTGCGGAGTATGCCGGAAAGAAATGCCTTTCATTGAAAAAGACATCTGGCAAAAACATAAAAACAATCCGAAATTTGCCCTCATCGGCATCGATCTGAAAGAAAATGCAGAAAAAACAAAGAAATTCGCCCAGGACCTAAAAATTACTTATCCCCTGACATTAGATTCAGAAGGTAAATCTTTCTATGCTTTCGCAGCCAGAAATGCCGGTGTCACCCGCAATATAATCATCGACAAAACCGGAAAAATCGTCTACCTCACCCGGCTTTACGATCCGGCAGAATTCAAAGAAATGACCGAAGTGATCGACCGGTTATTGCAGTAATATATGTTTTTGATTGTTGATTTACGATTCTGGTTCAACCTGATACGCGGCTACGATTCAGTTCCGAATTCACCAATCGTAAATCATAAATTAAAAATCCTTTTACCCCGATTCCAAATCTTTCCCAGATCATTCCGCCCCCCTTACTCAAAATCACAAATGAGTAAATCAGCGAAATCGGCGGGTAAAAAGATCGTAAATCAAAAATCCCCTGAAACCAACCGTTTGATTTCAGGGGATCAACATCATTCTTTCACGGCCCGTTGTAAGGTTGTGTCTATTCTTCCGAAAACGGGATAAAGACCGTCATTATCCAACACATCCCGGGCAATATAAGCCTCCAGATTGGTCCGGATAATCTCGTAAGATTCACGCATCCCTTTATTATCCCGCTTCAATCCGTTCTTTGCAGCATAATCGGCCATATCTCCGACAAGATCAAACTTTTTAAGATAAGCCAATATTTCCTTGTAATCTTTCATATCCTTCAAATCCGCACGGTGACGATCCATAAAATCAAAGGTGTAATCATACAACAACATCGTACGCCGTAAATCAATCAGGTATTTCGAAACTCCATTCGTATCGACGGGAACAAATACATCAGGCATAATTCCACCGCCACCGTATACGGTTCTTCCTCCAAGTGTCTGGTACTTGAGTTTTTCATCGAAATGAATACTGTCCTTTTCTTCCAGTTCACCGTGTCTGATCCGATTGCTAAGATCACCGTAATACTCATTCTTTCCTTTATCGTAAGGCCGTTGTATTGAACGCCCGGAAGGAATATAATAACGGGCTACCGTCAACCGCAATGCCGATCCGTCAGGAAGAATCCGCTGCTCCTGTACCAACCCTTTACCGAACGAACGACGTCCCACAATTGTACCCCGGTCGTTATCCTGAATGGCCCCGGCAAAAATCTCACTGGCCGAAGCACTGTTTTCATCAATCATAATTACCAAAGGTAATTGCTGATAACTGCCCTTACCGTTTGAATAATAGTCAGACCGGGGAGAAGCTTTTCCCTGGGTGTACAAAATCAAACTCTGGGCAGGCAGAAATTCATTGATCATTTTGATGGCTATGGGCAATATACCGCCGACATTACTCCGTAGATCGACAATTAATTTTTTCATACCCTGATTTTCCAGGCTTTTCAAAGCAGCCATAAATTCATCATAGGTATTCATCCCGAATGTATTTACCTTCACATAACCGGTAGTATCGTTCACCATATAAGCGACATCGACACTTTTTACCGGAATACTTCCCCGCGTAATGGTTTTCTCAATCGGCTGGCCCGCTCCGCGACGTACCAATGTTACATTCACATCCGTACCCAGCTCGCCCCGTAACATTCCCATAATCCGGCTGTCATTCATTTTAACTCCGGCAACAACCGTATCGTTCACTTTCACAATCCGGTCTCCGTCCTGTACACCGGCTTCCTCAGAAGGGCCTCCGGGCACAACTTTGATAACTGTCACCGTATCACGGAATTTATAAAACTGTACGCCGATGCCTCCGAAATTCCCTTGCATATCTTCATTCACCCGTTCCATTTCCCGGGCAGGAATATAAACCGTATGAGGGTCCAGATCCTTGATAATGCCTCCGATTGCTTCCTCTTCTATTTTCCGGATATCGACACTATCCACATAAGAATGATCGACCATATTCAGCACCATATCCAACTTACTGCCCTGAACCGGCAAAAACAATTCCTGCTTATTATGGAAATCCTTCCGGATAAAAAGAGAGTTGATAAACATCCCCGCAACAACAGCCAGTGCAATAATCACCGGTGTCAAAATCATTTTCAGATTATTTTTATACATTGTTCCAATCCTTAGTTATTCATTTCCTTTTATTATTCACATTCCTCTATTTCTACAAAATCAACCTGTATACCGGCCTTTTTCAAAAGTTCCAGACCATCTGCACAATGGTACACTTCCGAGTAAACCACCCTACGGATTCCGGCCTGTATGATCAGCTTTGCACATTCGATACAAGGAGAAGCCGTTACGTACAAGGTAGCTCCCTCACTACTGTTACTCGATTTCGCAACCTTGGTAATGGCATTGGCTTCGGCATGCAGTACATAAGGTTTTGTGCGGTTGGTATCATCCTCACAAATATTTTCGAAACCGGAAGGAGTACCGTTATATCCGTCGGAGATAATCGATTTATCCTTTACAATAAGTGCGCCAACCTGACGGCGTTTGCAATAGGAGTTCTCTGCCCATATACGAGCCATCCGCAAATAGCGTTCGTCCAATTGCTTTAATTTTCCCTGTTCGCTCATAGAATATTATTTCTTTCTTTCGCAAATGTAATCGATCATCTCATAAAAACCGGCTTTGCGTTCTTCAGGCACTTCCACTTTTCGTAAAGCTTCCCGGCTTTTTTCCAGGTACAAATCGATGGTGCACCGGGTCAGCTCCGGCACCTGAAGCCGGTTATAAATCTCTGTCACGGCTTTGATCTTTTCTCCGGGATCGGCATTTTTATTATTCAACCATTCCCACAAACGGGCTTTTTCTTCCTCTCCCGCCTGTTCCAAAGCCTTTATTAAAAGATAGGTTTTCTTATTCTCCAGGATATCTCCTCCGATCTTTTTCCCGAATTCAGCCACATCCCCATACACATCCAGAAAATCATCCTGCAATTGAAACACCAGTCCCAGATAGCCTCCGAAATCATACAAAGCATTGTATTCATGGGCCGGTGCCCCCGCTATTAAAGCCCCGTGCCGCAAACTACCGGCAATCAAAACAGAAGTTTTCAGATAAATCATATGGATATACTCTTCTTCCGTGACATCATTCCGGCTCTCGAATTCCATATCATATTGCTGCCCTTTACAGACATCCATTGCCACCTGGTTAAAACCGTCAATTACCTGCCGCAAATACTTATCTTCGCAATTCTCAATATATTTATAAGCGGTTATCGCCGCCGCATCCCCACTCAATATCGCCACATTACTGTTCCATTTCTTATGCACCGTAAGACGCCCCCGGCGCAACTCCGCATCGTCCATCACATCGTCGTGTAATAAGGTATAATTATGGAAAATTTCAATACCTATTGCAGACTTCAAAGCTTTCCCGATATCGTCACGATACAAATTATAGGCCATTAACGTCAACACCGGACGCAAGCGCTTACCTCCGTCTTCCAAAATGTATTTTATCGGTTCAAACAAAGAATAAGGTTTCTCCACATATTCCTGTCTGGCAAATTCTGCCTTAATGATTTCCCTGAGTTCTTCTAGTGTATACATCATCTTTCCTTTTATAAAGGGGCTAAATTATAAAAAAGTAGACTGTTATTTCAGATTTTGAATTTTTAATTTTAAATTCCGGCCCAATTTACCGGAATAACAGGCAAATTTTTAATTTTCAATTCTCCATTTTCAATTAATTTGTTACTTTTGCCCGGGAAAACTGGCTGAGTAGTTCAATGGATAGAACGGAAGTTTCCTAAACTTTAAATTCGGGTTCGATTCCCGGCTCGGCTACAAATCCTTGAAAACAAGAGAAAATAAAAACAAATAAACATCTGAAAAACAGCAAATCAGCTGAAATTTTCAAAAGGTGTTTTTGCTTTGTTTTCTCTTGTTTTTTTAATTTCCGTCCCTTATCCGTCCCCCGTTTTGAAAAGAATGTATATCGTTTACAGACGTCCCAATTGGCTACTTTCTAAAATATGAATGCTTTGGGAATGATTCATTGTATATAGGGAAATGACTATAAGCCTAATTCAAAATATAATATAGAATAAAAATAAGTATTCCTCTTCTTTTAATTTCGAATAGAATATTAGAATATATAAATTCGTTATTTTAATTTTTGCCTTAAATTTGGAATAAGGCATGCTTTGTTTAATTTTGGAGAATATATTGGAATTAGATATTTCAGTAATCAGATTATGAAAGATTTTAAAGCAGGAGCTGAGATAAACCAAGGTTATTATATATGCACTCCGAACATATCCTCAACATCGACCTTTTTATCGGTATGCACGTGATAAAGGAAGCGACACAATCTTCTAAAATAGAGGGAACACAGACTAGTGTGGAAGAAGCCTTATTGGCGAAACAAGATGCTCCTTTGGATAAACGAGATGAAACCATCTGTTTTCCTGAATTGTTGAAAATTGCTCTTATACATTACCAATTTGAGACCATACACCCTTTTTTGGATGGAAATGGCAGGACAGGCAGATTTATCCATCCCCGATTTTTCAAAACCGACATAAATAACAGAAAATAAACGGCATATAATCCGGTTTTATTTTCCGGTTTCACTACAATCGGAAAGAACCGGAAAACCCGGTTCTTTTTTATAAATTCAATCTAAAATCAAAACAGACAATGAAAGTAGTTATACAACGGGTATTACAGGCAAGCGTAACCATCGACGGACAAGTGTATTCCGCAATTAAAAAGGGTATGATGATTCTGGTCGGCATTCAGGCAGACGATACAGCCGAAGATATCGAATGGCTTTCCGGGAAAATCTGTAACCTCCGGATTTTCGACGATGAAAACGGAGTCATGAACAAATCCATCAAAGAAGACGGAGGGGAAATACTCGCCGTCAGCCAGTTTACTTTAATGGCCCGTACCAAAAAAGGCAACCGTCCGTCCTATATCGATGCCGCTCATCCGGATATATCCATTCCTTTGTATGAAAAATTCGTGCAAAAACTGTGCGAAGAAATGCAAAAAGAAATTAAATCAGGCGTATTCGGCGCCGACATGAAAGTTGAATTAATCAATAACGGTCCGGTAACTATCATTATCGATTCTAAAAACAGGATATAAAAATTTAAAGCTAAAAAAATCATTTGCAAATTTTCAGTTTTTCAAAACAACAATACGATGGAACTAAAAGAACTTCAGGAAAAAGTCGACCGATGGATCAAAGAATACGGGGTCCGGTATTTTAACGAACTGACGAATATGACCATTTTAACGGAAGAAGTGGGGGAACTGGCACGGGTGATGGCACGGAAATACGGAGAACAGTCGTTTAAACCGGGCGAAAAGGAAAATCTGGCCGATGAGATGGCCGATGTATTATGGGTACTTACCTGTCTGGCCAATCAAACGGGAGTCGATCTTACAAAAGCTATGGAAGAGAATTTCGCCAAAAAAACGAGCCGAGACATAAAAAGACACAAAAACAATCCTAAAATTCAATAGCTTTGATATATTCTTGTTAACTTTGTCAGTTCGATGCAGTATTTTTAATTTCGAATTTCTGAATCAAGATGTGGACTAAGATAGCAGGGATTATTCTTCGTAACCGGGTCGCTTTCATTATCGGCGTTCTGCTCGTTACGCTCTTTATGGGATTTCAAGCCAGAAATGTACAGATGTCCTATGAAAATGCAGACCTATTGCCGAAAACCGACAGTGCTTATCTGGATTATACCCGATTTAGGGAAAACTTCGGACAGGAAGGTAATGTCATGGTATTTGCCATTCAGGATTCCAATTTTTACGAATTGGAAAAAATCAACGACTGGATTGCAATGGGGGATAGCATCAAAGCCCAGCAAGGGGTAACAGCGCTGATGTCGATTACCCATACGTTTAATCTTCACAAAAATACGAACCTGCGGAAATTCGAAGTTTTTCCTATTTTCCCGAAACGTATCCAAAACAAAGCAGAACTCGACAGCCTGGCATTTATTGCTGAAAATTTACCTTTCTACGACGGTCTTCTCATCAATAAGAACAAGCACACTTATAACATGATGATTACCGTTTCGGCAGAAGTCATGAATTCCCCGGCCAGAGTTGAGCTTGTACGGAAGGTATTGGATATCACCCGGCATTTCACGGGCAAACACGATCTCAAAATGCATTATTCCGGTATGCCTTATATCCGGGTAATCAATGCGGAAAATATCAAAAGCGAAATGTATATGTTCATCCTTTTATCGCTATTGATTACGGCTGTCATTCTCTATTTGTTTTTCCGTTCTTTCCGAATCGTCGGTTTTTGTGTCGGTATCATCGGTATCAGCGTCATCTGGGCCATCGGTTTTATGGCGATATTGGGTACAAAAATCACGTTATTGACGGCCATGCTGCCTCCTTTACTGATTGTGATCGGGATTCCGAACTGTGTATATATGGTCAATAAATATCATGCAGAATATGTACGCCACGGGAATAAGATCAAAGCCCTGCAACGCATGATACAAAAAGTAGGCAACGCTTCCCTGCTTTCAAACTTAACGACGGCTGCCGGGTTTGCTACTTTTGTCATTACGTCGAGCCGCATATTGGTGGAATTCGGTCTGATTGCATTCATCAGTATTACCTGTGTATTTCTCATTTGTCTGATTCTGATTCCCAGTGTGTTCAGTTATCTTCCCAGACCGGACACCAAACAGACGAAACATTTGTACAATCCCTTCATCAACGAAGTGATCGACAAATTGGTGTTCATCGTCATGAACCGGAGAAATATCATATACTACATAACGATTGTCCTTGTCATCGCCGGCATATATGGAATTACCCGTATGAAAACAACGGGATACATGGTAGACGATTTGAAAGAAACCGATCCGATCCGGCAAGATCTTGCTTTCTTCGAATCGAACTTCGACGGTCTGATGCCTTTAGAAGTGACGATCGATTTTCTGAAACCGAATCAGGTATTTAAGCTTAGTAATCTGGAAAAACTCGACCAACTGAATACAGAACTATCCCAAGACCCGGACCTTTCGAAAGCGCTGTCTGTTGTTGAAGCCGCTAAATTTGCCAACCAGGCTTATTACAACGGTAAAGCTTCCTACTATAAGCTCCCGAGTAATATGACCAAAAATTTCATCATGAAATATGTGATGGAATCTACCGGAGGGATGAACGATATGGCCAAATCATTTGTCGATTCGACAATGCGCGAAGTCAGATTGAGTTTCCGGGTAAAAGACATTGGTACGAAAAAAATGGAAGCCAAAGAGGATTCCTTATATAAAATCATCGAAAAAATATTTCCACCGGACAAACACCACACCAGTGTCACCGGTTCCAGTGTTATTTTCTTCAAAGGCAATCAATACCTGATTAAAAACCTCTTTTCTTCCTTAGCTTTAGCTATCGTACTAATTGCCAGCTTTATGGCATGGATGTTCAGAAGCAAGCGCATGGTCCTGATTGCTCTCGTTCCGAATATCATTCCGCAAATTATAACGGCAGCCATTATGGGGTATGCAGGCATACCCATAAAGGCTTCCACCATACTGGTATTCAGTGTCGCTTTCGGTATTTCAGTAGACAATACGATACATTACCTGGCCAAATACCGCCAGGAATTGCAAGCCACGAACTGGAGCATCCGTTCTTCGGTCGTATTAGCGCTGAAAGAGACAGGACAAAGTATGATTTATACCTCTATCATTTTACTTTTTGGCTTCGGCATTTTCTGCCTTTCCAGTTTCGGAGGAACCTTTGCTCTCGGTTTACTCACATCCATCACTTTATTTGCAGCCATGCTTGCCAATCTGATTCTTTTACCATCCCTATTATTAACCTTGGAAAAAAGCATTACAAACAAGACATTCCGGGAGCCTTTACTTCAAATTTACAATGAAGAAGAAGACATCGACACAACCAAACTTCACATCGAACACGGAGAAGAAAAACTAACACAATAAAAAAGCCGGCTTTTCAGCCGGCTTTCATTTTATCATCCTTTGATGGATTTTATTTCTTTGACAATATCGTCGAATAGCTGTGAGGCTCCGATCCGGAAATAATAAGGCGTTAACCATTCACTTCCCAGCACATGATTGATAATTGTCAGATAACGCAAAGCATTTTGTGCTTTCGATACTCCTCCGGCCACCTTCAAACCCACCCGCTTTCCGGTACGTGCATGAAATTGTTTAATGGCTTCACACATGACATATACCGACTCGGGAGTAGCGTTTACCGGTACTTTCCCGGTAGAAGTCTTGATAAAATCAGCTCCGGCATACATACTGACCAGGGAAGCATTGAAAATACTTTCGATATCTTTCAACTCTCCGGTTTCCAGAATAACTTTCAATCTCACGCCTTCGCAAACATTGCGAATCGCTTTCAACTCTTTATATATCTTCTCGTAATTCTTTTCCAAGACATCGCCGATCGTAATAACGACATCAACCTCCTGTGCTCCGGCATTAATGGCCATTTTACACTCGGACAATTTCAATTCGGTAAATGTCTGTGAAAAAGGAAAACCACCGCAAACAACGGCAGTCTGAATATCCGTTGCTTTCAGTTCCTCACGTACAATAGAAGCAAAATTAGGGAAAACACACACGGCAGCAACACCTTTCAACTCGTTTTTCTTCAGCTTTTTAAGCAAGTCAGCCGTAAAAAGATGTACAGACTTCTCCGTATCTGTTACCTTCAATGTCGTATAATCCATACAAGACATACAAAATTCCAGGTTCTCTACACAATATGCCTGTTTCACTTCTTTTTCAACAACTCCATCTAAATCGAACTGGATCCGATCCTCCAGATTCAACCAACTGTAAGTTGCCAATTCTTCCGATATATTCTCCATTATATAAATGTTTATTTATCTTTATTATCAAGATTCAAATCCAAGTCTCGCCTTTTCCTTCCGGGGTAATCCTGCCACTACCAAAAGATAAGATTTACGAATCCAAACTTTCAGCATACTATCACTTATTGAACCATCTATTCTTACGGTATTCCAATGCTTTTTGTTCATATGGTATCCCGGAAGTACAGCCGGAAATGTTTCCCGCATCTCAATGGCCTCATCCGGATCACATTTCAGATTCATAACCAGTTCTCCGACCAAAGAAGTAAAACAAAACATCTTGCCTCCGACCTTAAATACCAAAGTTTCATCATCGAACGGCATATCTTCCGTCGTATGTTCTAAACCTAAACAATATTCCCGCAATTCTTCGATATTCATGACTGCAAAATTACACAATGTTTATGAGCTTTTAAACTTTTCTCCGACAAAATTATTTATATTTGCCTTAATAAATGAGTGTGATTAAATCCCTATTACCGCCAACCTTTTGATACAAGATATATGCCAAAAAATGAAGGTGAAGAAACACCGTTGATGAAGCAATACTATGAGATGAAAGCCAAATATCCGGATGCTTTGATGCTTTACCGGATGGGAGACTTTTACGAAACATTCGGAGAAGATGCCGTGACAACTTCCCGGATTCTAGGTATTACTTTAACAAAACGCTCCCATGGTTCTCCCGGGGATGTCAGGTTAGCAGGATTTCCTCATCACGCCCTCGATACTTATTTACCGAAACTGGTCCGTGCCGGACAGCGGGTTGCCATATGCGAACAACTGGAAGATCCCAAATTAACTAAAAAACTGGTAAAACGGGGCGTCATCGAATTGGTAACGCCCGGCGTTTCTTACAGCGAATACGCTACCGATACCAAAAGTAATATTTTTCTGGCCTCCGTCTATTTCAATAAAACAGAGGCAGGACTATCATTACTGGATCTTTCTACAGGAGAATTTCTGACGACAGAGGGTCCACACGGCACTATCGACAAATTACTCAACAGTTTTCAGCCGAAAGAGGTCGTATATCCCAAAGGACAGGAAGCCCGCTTTCACGAACTGTTCGGCGGTAAATTTTACATCTATCCGATTGAAGAATGGTTTTTCGACCGCGACGCCGCCCGGGATAAACTGAAAAAACATTTCGAAGTCAACTCGTTAAAAGGATTCGGTATCGAAAACATGAACTGTGGGATTTCTTCCGCAGGAGCCATACTGAATTACCTGGAGATGACCAAGCACGATATGATTTCCCATATCACTTCTGTCTCCCGGATCGATGAATCCAATTGTGTCCTTCTGGACAAATTCACGTTGCGGAATCTCGAATTATTACAATCCCCTTATGAAGAAGGCAGGTCATTGGCTGATATCATCGATCAAACCATTACGCCCATGGGAAGCAGGACATTGCGCCGTTGGGTCTGCATGCCTTTGAAATCCCCGGAAAAAATAAAGGAAAGACTGAACATCGTTGAAACCTATATCCGGCACGAAAACGAACGTCTGGAAACGGAGGTTTTGTTACGCAGCATCGGAGACCTGGAAAGACTGGCTTCAAAAATTGCCGTCGGACGTATCACCCCCCGGGAAATGATACAATTGAAAACAGCTCTTTCCTGCATTCCTTTACTGAAAGAACAATGCCTGAAAACAGAATCGGCGATCCTGAAAAAATTGACGGAAGGGCTGGAAGAATGCCGGGAACTCTATGAAAAAATAGGACGTAAAATCAAAGAAAACGCTCCGAACCAAATAAATAAAGGCGGAGTAATTGCCGCAGGCGTAAATACGGAACTTGACGAATTACGAAATATCTCGGGCCACGGCAAAGAACTTTTATTACAAATGCAGCAAAGGGAAATCGAAGCAACGGGTATTCCGTCCCTGAAAATCGGTTTCAATAATGTCTTCGGATACTACATTGAAGTTACAAAAACACATAAGGACAAGGCCCCCGATAGCTGGATCCGCAAGCAGACTCTGGTCAATGCTGAACGTTACATCACACCGGAACTCAAAGAATACGAAGATAAAATCTTAGGTGCAGAGGACCGCATACTGGAAATTGAAACAAGTATTTACAACAACCTGATATGTGAAGCTTCTTCGTATATACGAACCATTCAAAACGATGCCAAAATCATCGCTTCAATCGATGCTTTGATTTCTTTCGCAGAAGTATCAATTACGAATCATTACAATCGTCCGGAAATCGACGATACAGACATCATCGATATCCGGGAAGGCCGTCACCCGGTAATCGAAAAACAATTACCTCCGGGAGAGGAATATATTGCTAATAATGTGTACCTGGACACGGCGAAGCAACAGATCATCATCATAACAGGCCCCAATATGGCCGGAAAATCGGCTTTACTGCGCCAAACAGCCTTAATTGTCATCATGGCACAAGCCGGTTGTTTCGTCCCGGCTGCATCCGCCCGGATCGGTTATGTAGATAAAGTATTTACCCGGGTAGGAGCCTCTGATAATATATCACAAGGAGAATCGACATTTATGGTCGAAATGAATGAAGCAGCCAATATATTAAACAATATTTCGGAACGAAGTCTGGTGTTGTTTGATGAATTGGGAAGAGGGACGTCCACTTACGACGGAATATCCATTGCCTGGGCTATTGTTGAGTACCTCCACGAAAATCCGAAATACAAAGCAAAAACACTGTTTGCAACACATTATCATGAACTGAACGAAATGGAGCATTCGTTCAAAAAAATCAAGAATTACAATGTCTCGGTAAAAGAAGTCAACAACAAAGTGGTCTTCCTCCGGAAACTCGTAAAAGGAGGCTCAAACCACTCCTTCGGTATACAGGTAGGCCGCATGGCAGGTTTGCCTCAATCGGTAATCAAAAGAGCCACCGAAATACTCAAACAATTGGAAAACGACCGGGATAAAAACAATCAGATACAAAAGAATGTCGAAACACTGGCCTCTGAAAGGGAAGGAATGCAACTTAGCTTCTTCCAGCTGGAAGATCCCGTTCTCATGCAAATAAGGGACGAAATCGCAGGCTTGGATATCAACGGCCTGACCCCATTGGAAGCCTTGAACAAGCTGAACGAAATAAAGAAAATCACGGGGATATAATCAGATTATATCCCCGTTCTTACTATTTACGCGTAATTTTCGTTTCCAAAATCAAGATATCTTCTAACGGACGATCGCGGGCATCTGTCTTTTGTGCAGCAATCTTCTCGACGATATCCATACCTTCGATGACTTCTCCGAAAACCGTATACTCCCCATCCAGAAACGGAGTACCGCCGATCGTTTCGTAAATACTACGGGCATCGGGTGAAATTTTATTACCCTGGTAGTTTTCAAATTCTTCTTCTATTTTCTGGTTTATAGATTGAATCAGACTATCCGCTTTTTCCCGTTGATCGGTCTGCAAATAATTCCGGTACTCTTCCATTTTCGGCTGAAACAACTTATGGCCCAATTTATTTTTCTCTTTCCGGAGTTTCTCTGCCTCCATCCGCGTTAACTCCTCTTCGGTATATACTTTTCCGACAACAATATAAAACTGCTCACCTGAAGATAATTTTCCGGGATTCACCTCATCTCCCAACCGGGCAGCACATAAAGCTCCCTTTTTATGAAAATGGGTCTGAAGAATTTCCGGTTCAATCGTATACCCGATCTTCCCTTGACCCAACATTTTTCCCGGAGCCGCATTTTTGGAATCGGAGGATCCTCCCTGTATCATAAACTCCGGAATCACCCGATGGAAAAGCAGGCTATCGTAATGACCTTCCTTCGCCAATTTCAAAAAATTCCCGGCATGTTTCGGCGTATCGGCATACAACCTCAATTTTATATCTCCCAGGTTTGTCTTAAACACCACACATTTGTATTTTGCTCCGAAAGCCGAAAAAACCACCAACAAAAATACCATTGATACAAACAGAAACTTCTTCATTACTATTCCATTTTTAAAATAACAACATCTTTCAAGGGACGATTATTGCCGTCCGTCTTTAAAGCCGTAATTTTATCCACGACATCCATACCTTCGATGACTTCTCCAAATACCGTATAAGCTCCATCCAAATGAGGAATGCCTCCGACAGTGGTATAGGCCTTCCGCTGTTCTTCCGTCAATACCAACTTTTCTTTTTCGAATAATTTGCGGGTTTCCTCCGACAATTCCTTATTTATCTTTTCAAGGGTCTGATAATCTTTTTCCAACTCATAGGCCCGTATCTCCGGAGCCCGGTATTGCTGCAAACGCTCGAAAAGAGCCTGATGCCTCTTATTATTAATGCGATCCACCAAAGAGTCCAATTCAGCGGGTTGAAATACTTTTCCCTGAACAATATAAAAGTGAGAACCACTGGATTTTCTTTCGGGATTTACGTTATCTCCTTCCCGGGCAGCAGCTAAAACTCCCCTCCGATGAAAATACCGGGGTACGATTTCCGCCTCCAACTGGTAATTTATGCCATTGGCACCCAAGATCATTCCCGGACGGGCATTTCTGGAATCGGGATCACCGGCCTGAATGACAAAATCCGGAATCACCCGATGGAAAAGAATTCCCTCGTAATACCTCTCTTTGACTAACTTTAAAAAATTATCCCGGTGAACCGGGGTCTCATCGTACAAACGTACTTTTATCGTTCCCAAATTCGTTTCTACCGAAACGACATTCGGATCCTTTTTTTCACATCCTGCGAAAAACAAACAACACAAAAAGAATACACCATATTTTCTCATTTCCATAGGTATTTTTAATAAATCCGCTCTTACGGGAACAAAATTAACTTATCCCGACAAATAATAAGTAATTTTTTTACTAAATTTGTGACGTATAGTACTTTTATGCGTACAAGGAAGATAATTAACACATATTGCCAAAATTACGACCAATGAAAACAATCCTCGCTTTTATTACAGTATGCCTGATCTGTTCGGTTCTCTCTTGTAAAGAAAAAAAGCAACCGGCACCGGAACCAGCTCCGGCTCCTATGGTAGAAGATACAATAAAACCGGCACCGGTAGTTGAAAAGATCGAAACAGTAAAGCCGGTAAAAAATGAAGTGCAACATTATTTTTTAATTGCAGGATGTTTCGAATATAAAGAATTAGCCGATAAATTGTGCGATAAACTCCAAAAAGAAGGGTTTGATTCAAAGCTTATTCCTTATTTCGAAAATCTTTATCTGGTATCTTACAACGGTTATGCCACCAGAAAAGAAGCCCTGGAAGCATTAAAAGAACTGAGGCAGGAAAAAGGGAAAGAAAAAACATGGATGTATAAACTGAATAATTAAGCCGATACAATAGCTTTGTAAACAGATGACAAATCCGTTTCCCGATAAAAATTTTGGGTGTAATTTATTAACCATCAAATAGATGTACAAAACATTTACAATACTTGTGTGTGTGTGTTTATTGGCCGGATGCCAGACGAAAAAAATGGATCCGAAACAATTGACGAATGTCACGGTGATGCGAAATACAGAAGGGCAGAACACAAGCACGCTTAAAAATAATATTCCGGAAGAAAATGCCCGGGCCAATCAAAATATTGCCCCCAAAAATCAGCGGTTAGCCGATCGTAAATCACAATATTATATTATCGTGGCAAGCTATCCTTTAGCCGACCGTCCCAAAGCAGAAAAACTGACAAACGGGCTGAAAGACAAAGGATACCCCGCAGAAATTATTGAAGCAAAAGGCAGATTACGGGTAAGTATCGAAAGTTTCAGTACATTGGAAGAAGCCCAGATACAAAGGGACAAATACCGGGAAATTACCGATCGTCAGGACATCTGGATTCTATATCCCGGCAACTCCGGCCAATAACGATACAATAGACAGATACCGCAAGGATATTTAAAGTTTAATAGAGGATACAAACCACAAATACCAATCCGAAGAAAAATCCGGCATAAATTTGTGCCGGATTATGTTTTTTCAAATATAGCCGGCAAGTAGCCAATGCACCTGAAACAAATAAGGTCAGCATCAATAACGGTCGTACATCCCCCAAATACTTCAATCCCAATACAGAGACAAACCCGCAAACGGCTCCGGCAGCCGTCATATGCATACTGATCTTCCAGCGCATAGTAATAATTGAAAAAGCCGAAAGCATAATAATCAACACCAGATACAACTGCTGCACGATATTCGTATAAGGCACCATTCCGATCAGATAGAACCCCAGAAAAGCCGAAAAAATCGTAACCAGCACCGGATAAATACGTTCCTGCTTCAATTCCAAATCAAAACTAGTGATTAATTTAAATTTCTTAAACACCAGCATACTTAATAAAGGCACAAGGAATAAAGTAATAAACGTCATACCGTAGCAATAAAGACGAACTTTCTCCGGTATCAAAGAAAATACAGAATTCGAATTAAAAATCAGAAACAACCCGTAAAGAGGAATCAACAAAGGATGAAAAAGATAAGAGATACCTTGTGCTATTATTTTCATAAACGGGTCACTATTAATTTATATTTCACGTCTTAAACGGGCTACCGGGATATCGAGCATCTGCCTGTATTTAGCTATTGTGCGCCGGGCTATCTGATAGCCTCTTTCGTTCATCATATCGACCAATTCGTCATCTGTCAAAGGTTTCCTTTTATCCTCCTGGTCAATAATACTTTTCAACACATTTTTCAGTTCTCCGGTACTTACTTCTTCTCCGCTCTCCATCTGCATACTCCCGGTAAAAAAATCTTTCAGGGCATATATACCGAACCACGTTTGTACATACTTCGAATTGGAAACCCGCGATATCGTAGAGACATCCAGGCCTGTCACATCAGCTATATCCCGCAGGATCATCGGCTTCAATAAACTTTCATCTCCGGTAAGAAAAAAAGGCCGCTGAAACTGAATAATTGCCGTCATTGTCAACATCAAAGTATTATTCCGCTGTTCCACAGCATCGATAAACGATTTTGCAGAGTTCAATTTATACTTTACAAAATTGACAACATCTTTCTTATCTTTAGAACTTTGCCCTTTTTGATAGTCATCCAATATATCCAAATAAGAACGATTGATCCGCAATTCGGGCAAATGGCCGGTATTCAAGCTCAGCTGCAACTCTCCATCCACTAAATCCAGTGTAAAATCAGGAATGACCTTATCTGCATTCCGCTCGAAAGAAGAATCGGCTCCGTTAGTTCCCCCGGGTTTCGGATTTAATTTGAGAATTTCTTCTATCGCTTCTTTCAATTCCGTTTCCGGAAGACGCAACCGGCGTTGTATTTTCTCATAATGTTTGCGGGAAAATTCTTCAAAACATTCCTCCAAAATTTTCTCCGCATTCTGTATAACTCTATTTTCCGGATTTTCCTGCAACTTATGACGGATTTGCAACAGCAGGCACTCCTGCAAATCCCGGGCTCCCACTCCAACAGGTTCAAACTCCTGGATTATTTTCAGCAAATTCCCGACTTCTTTTTCCGAAACTTCAATTCCGGCACCAAAAGCCAGATCATCCACAATATTCTCGACATCACGTCGCAAATAACCGTCATCGTCGATATTACCGATAATATATTCGGCGACTTTCCGCTGCAATTCAGACAGGCTCCGTACCCCTAGCTGATCGATAAGGCTTTCCCGAAAAGTTGTTCCCTGGGAAAATATGAAGTCTTTGGCATCTTCGTCTTTCGATGCGTTCGAAACATTCAGCTTATAATCCGGGGTATCGTCATCGTCCGACAAGTAATCTTCCAAAGTAAAATCATCGTCATTATCCTCCTGGCCCTCCTCCTGACTTTCAAATTCATTCTCGGTCTCGGCATATTCCAGTTCCGGCTCTTCTCCCCCTTCTTCCAGCAAAGGATTCGACTCCAATTCCTCTTTAATACGTTGTTCCAACTGAAAGGTAGGCAGTTCCAGCAGTTTTATCAACTGAATCTGAAGCGGATTTATCTTCAACCCCAGCTTTTGTTGTAAATTCTGCTTTAATGCCATAGTATTTAAAATATAAACAGAAGATAAAAGAGGTTTCTCTTTTATCTTCTCTCAATTTACATTAAAATTCAGCGTTTTTCGGAGTACGCGGAAAAGGTATCACATCCCGGATATTTCCCATTCCTGTCACAAACAGTAAAAGACGCTCAAAGCCCAATCCGAAGCCACTGTGTACGGCCGATCCGAAACGGCGGGTATCCAGATAGTAAGACATACTGTCAACCGGGATGTCCACTTCCTGCATACGGGCAACCAATTTATCGTAATTTTCTTCCCGTTGAGAACCACCGATAATCTCTCCGATTCCCGGGAACAAAACATCCATGGCAGCAACCGTCTTTCCATCCGGATTCTGTTTCATATAGAATGCTTTTATCTCTTTGGGATAACCGGTCAAAATAACCGGCTTCTTAAAATGTTTCTCCACCAGATAGCGTTCATGCTCACTCTGTAAATCAACACCCCATCCCTCAACCGGATATTGGAATTTACCATTCTTATTCGGCTTACTGTTTTTCAGAATATCAATGGCATCCGTATAGGTAACCCGTTCAAAATCATGAGTCAGAACAAAATTCAGTTTTTCAATCAATTCCATCGAACGCTCTTCTGCTTTCTTATCCTTTTCTTCATCCTGCTGACGGGCACTCAAAAATTTCAAATCGTCCATACAATGCTCGAGCGCATAACGGATCAGATATTTCAGGAAATCTTCAGCCAGATCCATATTGTCTGTCAAATCATAAAAAGCCATTTCCGGCTCAATCATCCAAAATTCAGACAAATGACGCGTCGTATTGGAATTTTCAGCCCGGAATGTCGGACCGAATGTATAAATCTTGCCCAATGCCATAGCCCCCAACTCGCCTTCCAATTGACCGCTCACAGTCAGGTTCGTTGATTTACCGAAAAAATCCTGCTTAAAATCGATTTCCCCATCTTCTCTTAAAGGCGGATTTTTCAAATCCAACGTAGTTACACGAAACATTTCTCCGGCACCCTCACAATCCGATGCCGTAATCAACGGCGTATGCAAATAATAAAAACCGTGATCATTGAAATACTGATGAATCGCAAAAGCCATGGCATGACGAATACGAAAAACGGCTCCGAAAATATTCGTGCGGAATCTCAAATGAGCAACCTCGCGCAGAAATTCCAAAGAATGTTTTTTCGGTTGTATCGGGAATTTTTCAGGATCGGCTTCCCCTAAAACCGTCAACTCTTCAGCCTGAATCTCATGAGCTTGTCCGGCCCCTGCACTCTCCACCAACAACCCTCTCACACATATAGCTGCTCCCGTAGTCACTTTTTTCATAAGTTCCTCCGGGAAACGATTCATATCAACAACAATCTGTATATTATTAATCGTGGAACCGTCATTCAACGCGATAAAATTCACCTGTTTATTACCCCGTTTAGTTCTTACCCATCCCTTAATCTCAACTTCTTTGTTGCACTCTCCGGACTGCAACAATTCTTTTACAGACGTTTTTTTTGTTTCCATTTCATTTCAAGTTACAACCATCACAACACAACTAGTCCTGACAGTCTCTGTTAAAACCCAACTATTTTATTAAGTAATTGTTCAAAATTAATTATGCATTTCAACACTTCAAGTATCTGTACACAAAGAATCTACGAAAAATCAAATAAGTCAACGGACTTATGAACTTGCAAAAGTAAAGAAAAACAGCCAAAACGACAAAAAAACAATCCATTTAAACATTAAACGACAAATAAATCGCTAAAAACAGAGTCGGACAACAACCAACCGTCTTCCGTCAGCATCAATTTTCCCCGCTCTTTCCTCATAAGTCCCTTTTGAATATAATCCTCTACCTTCCCCTGTTGCAAAGCCCAATAAATGCCATACACGTTTTCCAGCAAACAAAGGTCCGCACCCCACATTGTCCGCAAGCTGGTCATAATATATTCATTATACAAATCAACTTTATTTAATTCCTCTCGTTCAAAGTTTAAACAATTATTATTTAAACTTTCTATATAAGATTTCACATGAGCAATATTCCATTGTCGAGAAGTCAGATCGTAAGAATGAGCCGCAGGCCCGAAACCGATGTAGGGTTTTTGCTGCCAATAATTCATATTGTGCACGGCATATTTCTGCTTTCGGGCAAAATTGGATATTTCATAATGTTCAAATCCATTGTCCCTCAATATCTGGACAGCCATCCGGTAATATCCGGCTAACAGATCGTCAGAAGCTCCGGCAAATCCGCCTTTGGCCAACTGCTTTTCAAAAACGGACCCCGGGTCGACACTCAACATATAAACCGACAGATGAGTAACCGGCAGTTCAACGGCTCTCCGCAGATCACGTTCCAGGTCTTCCGGACCACAGCCCGGCAAGCCGAGAATCAGATCAATACTTACATTACTGAAACCGGCCTTCAGGGCATTTTCCACACTTTCAACCGCCATTTTTGCCGTATGTGTACGATTTATCCGTTTCAAAGCATCCTCCCGGAAAGTCTGAACACCTATACTCAACCGGTTAAAGCCGAGTTGACGCAAACCTTTCAATTTGTCGGGACCGGCATCTTCCGGATTTATTTCAATCGTCCGCTCTGCTTCCGGATGAAAAGAATAATGACCCGACAATTTTTCCACGATTTTCTCCAAATCGGCCAATGCCAGATAAGAAGGTGTCCCTCCTCCGAAATAAAGCGTACGTATCTCCTTTCGCGGTAAATAATTTGTCCTCAAGCCGATTTCCCGGCACAATGCACTTAGATAAGCTTCCTTGAAATTCAACGAAGCCACAGAGTAAAAACCACAATAAAAACATTTACTCCTGCAAAACGGGACGTGTATATAAATACTCATAACAAAACCGGAAATCAAAAAATAAAGATCAGCCTTTCGATTTTTTCAATATGTATATATTCCGGCAATACACGATCAGTCCGGTAGATTGCCCCAAAATCAACACCGGATCACGCCGGTAAAGAGCATAGGCGACAATGATTAAAGAACCGCTCAGGCTGATCAGCCAGAATCCCAACGGCAGCATCGACTCATTTTTCCGCCGGGAATACAGCCATTGATAAACAAAACGCAGTGTAAAAATAATCTGTCCCATCGAGCCGAAAATCAATACTCCCAAAGGGATATCTTCATTTCTGAAAAATTGATCGACAAAAGCCGGAATATCTTTTACCATATAAAAAAGAGCGGCAACCGGAGTAAGTAAAATAATATAACGGATTCCAAAAGGTACTTTCCGCCAGCTCTCTTTTTTATCCAGGTTCCAGATATAGATATAATAAGAGATCAACTGCCCGAGAATGATCGCAAAATCATCCCGCAGCCATCCGTAAATAAATAACAGCCAGGCTCCGATCAGGCTCAGTTTCCAAAAAATAGAAGGAGAAACGACTTTTTTAGCCCTTTCAGACATAATCCATTGCAGCAACAAACGCGCCGAAAACAGGAGTTGTGCCAAAAAACCGATGATATATATCATAAAAAGACTAATTCAGATTGGAATCGGCGACAATATAGTTAATATAACGTTTTTTCATCCAACGGTAGGCGAAACAATCTTTGAACGGACCGGCCAGACGATTCCAAAGGTGATATTTGGATTTTCCGGCAATACGCGGGAAATGTCTCACCGGTACCTGTTTAACACGCCCGTGTTGCAGTTGGATAAGGGCAGGTAAAAAACGATGCATCCCGGTAAAAAAAGGAATGCGTTTGGCATAATCCGTCTTCAGGATCTTCAAAGGGCATCCCGTATCTTCGACACCGTCATGAGTCATCGCCCTCCGGAAACCGTTGGCAATTCTGGAAGACATATTCTTTACAAAACTGTCCTTCCTGCCGGTCCGGATACCCATCACCATCTCATACGCTCCGAGATGGTCGATTAAAAGATTAAAATCCTCGGGAGAAGTTTGCAAATCGGCATCGATATAACCGACATAATCGGAATAAGTATTGTCGATTCCAGCCTTCATCGCAGCACTCAATCCTCCGTTCTTTTCAAGATTCAAAAAGAAAAAATCCTTATTTTTTGTACAAACCTGCTCCATCAAAGATTTACTTCCATCGGTTGAACCGTCGTTTACAAAAAGGACACAAGCCGGAATCTTGGAAATCTGTAAAAAATGAGTCAACTCCGCTTCCAAACGCCTTATATTTCCTTCCTCATTATAGACCGGTACAATAATGGTCAATTTATAATTTGCAGATTTATTCATATTTAAAATTTACATTCATTTCGTCAAAGAATAACACAAAATTAATTAGCTTTGCTCTGCTTTTATCCAACTCACTAAATTTTAGCGAAGATCAGGAGCAATAAAGAAGTTATTTTACAAAATAAAGTACAAAGATATGAAATATAAACGTATTTTATTAAAGCTAAGCGGTGAATCTTTAATGGGCAACCAAAAATACGGAATTGACGTAAAATGTGTTGAAAGTTATGCACGCCAGATCAAAGAAATTGCTGATATGGGCGTACAAATCGGGATCGTGATCGGAGGTGGAAATATTTTCAGGGGATTAAGCGGTTCAAAAAAAGGATTCGACCGGGTAAAAGGAGACAGCATGGGTATGTTAGCTACGGTAATCAATGCGCTGGCACTTAGCTCCGCGTTGGACAACGAAGGTTGTAAAAACCGGGTGTTGACAGCCATTCGTATGGAACCCATCGGAGAGTTTTATGCGAAAAGTAAAGCAGTGGAATACCTCGAACAGGGTTATGTCACCCTGTTCAGCGCCGGTACGGGAAATCCTTATTTTACAACAGACACCGGAAGCAGTCTGCGGGCGATCGAAATCGAAGCCGACGCCATGTTGAAAGGGACCCGTGTAGACGGTATTTATACGGCAGACCCGGAAAAAGATCCGACAGCTGTAAAATTTGACCGGATCACCTATGATGAAATATACAACAAAGGTTTAAAAGTTATGGATTTAACGGCTACGACAATGTGTAAGGAAAATCACCTTCCGATCGTCGTTTTCAATATGGATGTCGAAGGCAACCTGAAAAAACTGATGGATGGGGAAGAAATAGGCACTGTAGTATATGAAGGGTAGGACTTTCCGATTTTTTTCTTTTTGATTACGATTGTTATGCCTACTGAAGGTTATGGATATACTGGATAAAATAAACACACCCGAAGACCTGAAAAAAGTACCGGAGGATGCTCTCATTCAATTATGTAATGAAATCCGCCGGAAGATTATAGACGATTGTGCGGAAAATCCGGGACATTTAGGAGCCAGCCTTGGGGTCGTAGAACTAACAGTCGCTTTACACTACGTTTTGAATACGCCCTACGACAATCTGATCTGGGATGTCGGACATCAGTCTTACGCCCATAAAATCCTTACCGGCAGAAAAGAACAATTCAAAAACAAGCGTCAACTGGGAGGGATCAGCGGATTTCCCAAGATGTCCGAAAGCGAATACGATTCTTTTGGAACAGGGCATTCTTCAACTTCCATTTCCGCGGCTTTAGGAATGGCCATAGCGGCAGATCTCAACGGAGAAGAAGGCCGCCAATCCGTAGCTGTGATCGGAGACGGATCAATGACAGGCGGAATGGCTTTCGAAGCATTGAATAACGCAGGGGTTCACAAAAACAACCTATTGATTATCCTCAATGACAACAATATGGCCATCGACCCGAATGTCGGAGGCTTAAACGACTATCTGCTGGATGTTGCCACGTCCAAAACCTACAATAAACTCAAAAACGACGTATGGCATATACTGGGAAAATTCAACCGGATCAGTCCGGGAATGCGTCGTTTCATACAAAACATCGATAACAGTATAAAGTCCATCCTGCTGAAACAGAGTAATCTGTTTGAAGCCATGGGACTCCGGTATTTCGGTCCGGTAGACGGACACGATGTCAACCATCTGGTAAAAATATTACGGGATCTCCAAAAAATAAAAGGCCCCAAACTCTTACATTGTATCACAGTCAAAGGAAAGGGCTTTCAACAGGCAGAAGCAGACAAAACAACCTGGCACGCTCCCGGAAAATACAACAAACTGACCGGAGAACTGATACATGAGAATCCGCCTTTGACACCTAAATTTCAGGATGTTTTCGGACATACCTTACTGGAACTTGCCCGTAAAAATCCAAAAATCGTAGGAATCACCCCTGCAATGCCTACCGGTTGCTCTCTGAATATCATGATGAAAGAAATGCCGGACCGTTGCTTTGATGTCGGTATAGCGGAACAACATGCCGTGACATTTTCAGCCGGATTGGCAGCGAAGGGCTTGATTCCCTATTGTAACATTTACTCTTCTTTCATGCAAAGAGCTTACGATCAAGTTATTCATGACGTAGCTCTTCAGGGGTTGAATGTTGTCCTCTGTCTGGACCGTGGCGGACTTGTAGGCTCGGACGGAGCTACCCACCACGGCGCATTTGACCTGGCTTATTTCCGTTGTGTACCCGGAATAACGATAGCCGCACCCCGTAACGAACAGGAGTTGCGCAACATGATGTATACGGCCCAATTACCGGACAAAGGTCCTTTTGTTATCCGGTATCCAAGAGGAAACGGCTCCATGCAGCACTGGCAGACTCCCCTGGAAGAAGTGGAAATAGGTAAAGGAAGCTGCCTCATCGAAGGCAATCAAATAGCGGTTATAACCATCGGAACCGCAGCAATTGCAGCAGAAAAAGCCATCGGCAAATGTCCGGAAAACAGCATTGCTTTATACGATATCCGTTTCCTGAAACCATTGGATGAAGAATTGTTACATACGATATTCCGGAAATTTACAAAAGTAATGACTATTGAGGACGGAACCGTTACAGGCGGTCTGGGAAGTGCCGTACTCGAATTTATGGCGGACCATCATTACCATGCACAAGTAAGCAGATTGGGTATACCCGACCAATTCATCGAACACGGCAGTCAACAACAACTTCGTAAACTATGCGGTTATGACGAAGAAAGTATCTATGACAGACTTCAAAAGATGTTAAATTAAAATATCCGACAGACAACACGCACAATGAAAGATGAAATAAGATTACCGGATCAACAAGAGTGCCGCGAAAAATTCAGCCGGACATTTAGAAATCTTTCCCAAGACGAGTTGAACTTACTGTTCAGCGACGAGTTTGTGCAATTTTATAAAAAAGGAAGTATCGTTTACTCGGAAGGAGCCCGGATGAAAGGCTGTTATTTCGTCTATAACGGAATCATCAAAATTTTTCAAACCGGATATGAAGGAAAAGAACAAATCATCAAATTTGAAAAAGAAGGTGATTTTTTCGGCTTCCGCTCAGTCATCCTCAAAGAGAAAGCATGTACTTCCGTTAAAGTTCTTTCAGACGCAATTCTTTATTTTATTCCAGAAAATACACTTTTACAACTCATCAAGACCAATTCCGATTTTGCATACGAACTCATGCAAATCGCTTGTAAAGAACTCGGAGAATCCAACCGTTATATCAAAGACATTGCCCAAAAATCCGTCAAAGAACGGTTGGCAGAAATATTACTCATGATGGCAAACGACTTCGGGATAGAAGAAGACGGAACCCTCAAATTAAATATTTCCCGGGAAGACCTGGGTAATTTTGTCGGGACGGCAACCGAAACCGTCATACGACTTTTATCGGAATATAGAAACGAAGGTTTGGTCGATGCCAAAAAACGAAAAATAAAACTTCTTGATATTCCTAAACTGAAAAATAAGGCCGGCATGTAGTGCGAATAATATTTTATAATTTTAAATAATATTAACTGCGCAATTGTATTTAAAGGGATATTTAATATTTCTATCATTTTTCTTCATTTCACGAATTTTTATTATATCTTGACACCACTTTTAACGTCTAACTATAATAAACCTAACAAAATGCCACAAATTTCAGAAATGGGTAAAGTGATACCCGCTTCACCAATCCGTAAGTTGGTCCCCTATGCCGATCAGGCTAAAAACAAAGGAATCAAAGTATATCACTTGAATATCGGACAACCGGATATCGAAACCCCTCCTATCGCCTTACAAGCCGTAAGAGAAATGAAATTATCCGTTATCGAGTACACGCCTTCCGGAGGCAATCCTTCGCTTAAAGTAAAATTAGCCGGCTATTATCAGCATTTAGGGATCCACATCCATGAAGAAGATATACTGATCACGACCGGCGGATCGGAAGCCATTTTATTTGCTTTTATGAGTACCCTCAATCCCGGAGACGAAATTATCATTCCGGAACCCTTTTACGCAAACTACACGGCTTTTGCCATTATGTGCGGGGTAAAAGTGAAAACAGTGACTTCCACCATAGAAAACGGATTTGCTCTGCCTCCGATCAGTGAAATAGAAAAACAAATAACGCCTAAAACAAAAGGAATCGTTATCATTAACCCCAACAACCCAACTGGTTATTTATATACCCAGGAAGAGCTGGAAGAACTGGCGAAGATTGTTAAAAAATATGATTTATATTTGTATTCGGACGAAGTATACCGCCGGTATTGCTACGACGGATTAAAACATTTTTCAGTCATGAACTTAAAAGGGATCGAACAAAATACGATTCTTTTCGATTCCATGTCCAAGCGTTACAGCGAATGCGGTATTCGTGTCGGGGCTATCATTACCCGCAATCATGAAATTTTGTCAATCGCCCTTAAATTCGGAATGGCACGTCTATGTCCTCCCGCACTGGGGCAAATTGCTGCAGAAGCTTCATTAGATACAACCGATGAATATTTCGCAAACGTTTACAATGAGTATATTGAAAGACGAAACTTCATGGTAAACGCATTGAATAAGATACCGGGCGTTATTTGCCCGACTCCCAAAGGCGCATTCTATTCCATTGTACGTCTGCCCGTAGACGATGCAGAAAAATTTGCTCAATGGCTGTTGGAAGACTTCAGCTATAACGGGCAAACGGTTATGCTTGCGCCGGCTGACGGATTTTATCACACTCCGGGTTTAGGAAAAGATGAAGTCAGAATCGCTTATGTTTTAAAAATCAGTGATCTGAAAAAAGCGATGGAAACGCTGGCTGTCGCTTTGAAAGAATATCCGGGCGCAAAAAAAGCATAACGGATTATTTTTCTATCTTTGCAGCAAAATTAAGCTGTCATTTTTAGATAACAAAATATGATAACGGATTTGGAATTTGATACAATCAGACCTTATACAGGTAATGAGATTACAGCTGCTACTGAACGATTAAGTAATTCTGAAGAATTTCTGGCAGTATTCAGTGGATTGACAAAAATCAAGCCGGAAACAATTATTGCATTTCTCCGGAGTATACACACTCCTGAAGAATTTCAAAGCAAATTTTTTGGACCGGCTATTCAAGCCGTTATTAACAATACTTCAGACGGAGTTACAGTTACCGGGCTGGAAAACCTCCAGCCCGATACATCTTACCTGTTTATATCCAATCACCGGGATATCATCCTCGACTCAGCTATTTTAAACCTGATTCTGCGGAATAAGGGCTTAAAATACACACAAGCTGCCATCGGGAGTAATCTATTGGTAAATGAATGGGTTACAGACCTTGTCAAGCTGAATTCCTGCTTTATCATCGAAAGAGATATTCCGGTCAGAGAAATGATAGTCAGCTCTGCCCTGCGTTCCAAATATATCCGGGGTACGATTCTGGAAGGGAAAAATTCCATCTGGATTGCCCAACGGGAAGGACGCACCAAAAACGGCGACGACAAAACCCAGCCGAGCCTGCTGAAAATGTTTAAAATGAGCGGCCCGAAGGATTTTGTAGAAAATTTCAAAGAATTGAGAATCGTTCCGGTTTCCATCTCATACGAATGGGAACCTTGCGACGACTTGAAAACGAACGAATTGTATACCAAAACGGTGAGTGAGTACGTTAAAACACCGGAAGAAGATATGCGCAGTATGCAGACAGGACTCGGGGTTTATAAAGGCAGAATCAATTTTGGTATTGACAAACCGATCACGACAGAACTGGAAACAATAGCCGGTCTTCCTTCAAACGGTGAACGCTTAAACGCACTGGCCCAATTGATAAATACCAAAATCTATAAGAATTTCAAACTGTGGCCGAATAATTACATCGCTTACGATTTACTTCACTCGGTAAATAAGTACACCCGGTTTTATAACGAAAAAGAGAAAGAAAATTTCATCCGGATCATGACTCAAAAAGTCGATCGGATCGAAGGAAACCGCTCTTTGCTCAACAATATTTTTCTGGAAATATATGCCACCCCGGTCAGGAATTGCATGGAAAATACCGGAGAATAACGGCGACGAGCGTTAATTTAAATTATTTTCAAACACATTCGCCACATTTAAACACTTAAAATCATGAAAACAGTACGCTTACTCATCATATTAGCCGCCTTCCTAATTATGATTTCCAGTGCATTTACGCTACTGGCTACAACCGACCGCACTGCGGTATACATCAATATCTTTGCTATGTTAAGTCTGGCTGTAGCAGTAACGATTATGAATTTCAAAAACACCGGAAAGCGTCAGGACAAATAAATTTTCGATACGATGTACAAAGTAAAACGAACGATATATCTCGGTAAAGATTCTGTTGACATTTGGATAGGTCTGGTCAGTAAAACCAAAAACGGAAAAAACGGGAAATATACCGTCTATTTACTGACAGACGATCCCGACAAGCCATTTAACCACGCCGAACCGATTCTCAGCGGTATTCAATCCAAAGATACAGCTATCCGTAAAGCCATCGAATACGCTAAAGACCTGTTCCAAAACATTTTGAAAAATCAAAAAACAAATACACAAGATATTCCCGAAAATCCGGAAATCTGAAAACTTATATTCAAACACAAAATCATAATGGAAAGAAAAGTCAGAGTCAGATTCGCCCCCAGCCCAACCGGGGCTCTCCATCTAGGCGGAGTCAGAACAGCTCTTTTTAACTATCTGTTTGCACGTCATAACGGAGGAGATTTCTTGCTCCGTATAGAAGATACGGATCAAACCCGTTATGTTCCGGGTGCGGAAGAATACATCATAAAATCGTTGGAATGGTGCGGTCTCAAAATTGACGAAGGGGTCAGTGTAGGCGGTGAATACGGTCCGTACCGTCAAAGTGAAAGAAAGGCACTTTACAAACAGTATGCACTTCAGTTAGTCGAGTCCGGAAATGCCTATTATTCTTTCGACACACCGGAGGAACTGGAAGCCTGCCGCAAAGCCTGCGAAACAAAAGGAGAAACCTTTATTTACAACGCCCAGAGCAGAAAAAATCTCCGTAATTCTTTAAACATGGAAACCGGAGAAGTTCAAAAATTACTGGAATCCGGCATGCCTTATGTTATCCGGTTCAAAATGCCGGATCATGAAGAATTGCATTTAAAAGACATCATCCGGGGCGAAGTAAAATTCAATACCTCCCTACTCGATGACAAAGTATTGTTCAAATCGGACGGAATGCCGACTTATCATCTGGCAAACGTCGTCGACGACTATTTAATGAAAATAACCCACGTTATCCGGGGTGAAGAATGGCTTCCTTCCCTTCCCTTGCATGTACTTTTATACCGTAGTTTCGGTTGGGAAAACGTCATGCCGGAATTTGCGCATTTACCGCTGATTCTGAAACCGGTCGGAAACGGAAAACTAAGCAAAAGAGACGGAAATAAAATGGGCTTCCCCGTATTTCCGATGCAATTTACAGACCCGGAAACCGGAGAGATATGGCACGGTTACAAAGAAGACGGTTATTTCCCCGAAGCTTTTATCAACATGTTGGCCCTTCTCGGCTGGAATGACGGAACCGATCAGGAAATTTTCTCTATGGAAGAACTATGTCAGGCTTTTTCTCTGGAAAGAGTTCACAAAGCCGGTTCCCGTTTTGACCCGGAAAAAGCCAAATGGTTCAATCACAAATATCTGATCACCAAATCCGATTCCGAGTTAGCCGGAATTTTAAATGAAATCCTGCAAAACCACGGAATCCAGGCAGAACAGCCCAAAATAGAAAGAATATGCGGACTGATGAAAGAACGGGCCAATTTCGTTACAGACATATACAACGACAGCTTGTTTTTTTTCAAAGCCCCTGAGAGCTACAATGAAAAAGACGCCAAAAAATACTGGAAAGAAGAATCGGTTCCGTTAATGCAGGAATTATACGCCATTCTTGAAAAAATCGACGATTATTCTTTCTCCAATACGGAAAAAATCATTTCGGAATGGATTACCTCCCGGGAACTGGGATTCGGTAAAGTAATGAACCCGTTCCGGGTAGCAATCGTAGGTGCAGCCAAAGGTCCCCATATGTTCGACATCATCGAAGTTATCGGCAAAGAGGAGACTTTAAGACGATTGAAAAAAGCTTTGGAAACCCTATAATCATCAAAAATAATTCAAATTATGGAAATCAACACACCTACAAGCGAAGAGAGACAATATGCCATGTTTATCCATTTGTCTCAATTAGCCGGTATAATTATTCCCGGTTTGGGATGGATATTGCCTCTCGTTCTCTGGTTAACGCGCAAAGACACTTCCGCTTACATCGATGCCAATGGGAAAGTCGTAATGAATTGGATTATTTCCAGTCTGATATATTGCATCGGAGCGGGAATCCTTATTCTGCTTCTGATCGGAATTCCTTTACTATTTGCCATAGGAATCTGTAGCCTTATTTTTATCATACTCGGTGCTATCAAAGCAAACGAAGGCACAACCTGGCAATATCCCTTAAGCATCAGATTTTTTAACTGATATGCAATAAATGTATTTTGCCGCACAACCGTGCGGCAAAATATTTACATACCTCCTGTAACTTTTCCTTTATTCTCTTCGTCATTTGAGAAAATAACCTGAAATTTTATGAAAAAGATCATTATTTTCTTCGCTCTCGTATTTCCGTTCATTTCTGCGGCTCAGAGTAAAAATTACCGCCTTTACGGACATGTATATACGGTTGATAATTTAACCTATACAGGATATATTACATGGGGAAAAAGCAATATGTACTGGATCGACCTGTTCCGGGCCGACAAACCCAATAATCCTTATACCCATTACTTCAAATCGGAAGAACGATTGATATTCCGCAATAACGGCCAGGATTCTCCGATTCCGCCAACACATCTGTTTTCATGTCGGTTCGGAAATATAAAATCCATACAGCCCCTTTCCAATTCAAAAGCCGAACTGGAAATAAAAGACGGTAACACCATCCAATTGAACCGGGGCAACTATAACGACATCGGAACAGCCATCGGAATATACTCTCCGGACAATACCTATGCTACAATCAGGTGGGATAAAATCACAAAAGTTGAATTTTGTTCTCCGGACAACGACAGTATTGCCCCCGAAAAAAATCAACCCATCTGCGGTATTATAAAAACAGACCAGGGCATTTATAAAGGCTTTATAACCTGGGATAAGGATGAAAAAACGGCAGAAGCGACATTAGACGGACAATCGCAGAACGGGTACCGTAACTTACCGTTCGAAGTGATACAAAAGATCACCAAAAACGGTAACGGTTGTAAAGTCGTTCTAAAAAACGGAAAAGAATACGATATGTGGGGTACGAACGATGTAAACACCGCAAACAGAGGCATTATTGTAAATATGCCCAATATCGGACGGGTCACAATTCCGTGGAAAAATTTCGAAATATTCGAAGCTACGGATATTCAGGATATCAATATCCTTTCTTACGAAGACTTCGGGCAACCCCAGCGGATTTACGGAGAAGTAACAACCCGTAAAGGTGAAACCTACAACGGATATATGGCCTATGATTTGGACGAAGCCATGAATTTCGAAATATTAGACGGCAACAACGACAACATCATTTATGAAATACCATTCAAATTTGTCAGCTCTATCGAGCCCAAAAATTACAAATATTCATTCGTCACGTTGACCAAAGGAGGAAGTTTAAGTTTAGGCGACTCTCCCGATGTCAACAACGAAAACAGCGGTATGCTGGTCTTCCCGGACACAGGAATACCCACCTATATTCCCTGGAAAGAGATAAAATTGATTACGTTCAAAGAGAAATAAAAACCGAGGAGAGAGATCAGCTACCGTATCTCTCTCCGATTTCATCGAAAATTCTCCATAATTCTTCTATAGAGTCAGCTTTCAGCATTTCGATCCGCAAGTCCCGGAAATGAGAAAGTCCCTTAAACATAGCCGCCATATGCCGGCGCATATGTAAAATTCCACGTATCTCATCTATCCAGTCGACAGCGAGTAAAATCTGTTCCTTGATAATAGCGATCTGTTCCTGCACAGATAAGTCGGGCAATACTTCCCCGGTTTCAAAATAATGACGAATTTGTTTGAAAATCCAAGGACGGCCTATTGTCGCCCGTCCGATCATCACAGCATCGACACCATACTTATCAAATGCTTCTGCAGCCTTTTGGGGAGTCGTAATATCTCCGTTACCGATAATCGGTATCCGAATACGGGGATTATTCTTAACCCGCGCTATGGGTTCCCAATTCGCTTCTCCCGTATACATCTGAGCCCGTGTACGCCCGTGTATCGCTAAAGCCCGGATGCCGGCATCCTGCAATCGTTCCGCAATATCTTCGATGATAATATGTTCGCTGTCCCAACCCAAACGGGTTTTTGCTGTCACAGGTATCCGGACAGCCTTTACGATCTTTTCCGCCATTTCGATCATCAACGGAATATCCCGCAATAACCCGGCACCGGCACCCTTCTGGGCCACCCGTTTCACCGGACAACCGAAATTCAGATCGATAAAATCGGGATGTACTTCCTCGACAATCTTTGCCGCTTCCACCATAGAATCGACATAACGTCCATATATCTGAATCGTCACGGGACGTTCGCTTTCATCTATCGTCAGCTTTTTTATCGTCTTATGAACAGAACGCACCAAAGCATCGGCAGAAACGAATTCAGAATACAGCCAATCTGCACCGAAATTTTTACAGAACTTCCGGAAAGGAGGATTGGTAATATCTTCCATCGGAGCCAGAATCAAAGGCCTGTCACCTATTTCTTTACCTGCAATTTGCATATCATTACCCTAAATTATATCCTGGAATAAAATGTTAAAGCATCATAAAATCAACTATTTCCGGCTCTCTTCACTTTGATGCCAGACGATTATTCCATAAGTTTGCCGCAAAAATAACATTTAAACTCGTATCCAAGCTATGCTGATTATAAAATTAATGCTGCTTCTGGCAACCCTATTGCCACAAAATAACGGCTGGCAACGTATCCAGACCAAGCAACACATCTCGTTTCTTTTTCCCAACAAGGCCCAGCATATAAAGAACACGACCAAAGGAATTCCGTCCGATATCTATCAAACGAAAGACCTTGCCTGCGTATTCGGTGTCGTTTGCTCCGATTTCTCCAACCAACCCGTTGAAATGAACCAAACCAATGCCGTTGCCTTATACGAACAGCTGAGAAACGGTTCGGTAGACATGGAATCTGCCATCTTAAAAAACGAACAAACCATCCCTTATGAAAATATGCTCATCAAGGAAATTGAATATTCAATAATTAAAGATAAATATGAAATGACATATTTCAAACGTTTTATTTTTAGGGATAAAATGGTATATCAAATTACAATAGGAGGAAAAACACGCCTCCTGGATATTTTAAAAAAGGAGCGGGAAATATTTTTTAATTCAATCTACTTTCCGGAAGACAATCCCACACCAAATTAAAAATAAAAGTAACTTTTCGTTATCTTCGTTCGTCACATTAACGAGATGACACGAACAGAATACAACAATAGTGTAGACAATTTCTCAGACGACGTGTACCGCTTTATTTTTAAAGCCTGCCGTAACAAGGAATTAGCCGAAGATATCGTTCAGGACAGCTACCTGACGTTATGGGAACATGTCCGGGATATAACGTACGAAAAAGCAAAAGCGTTTCTGTTTACCACATCCTATCGCAAAATGATCGATATTTTCCGAAAAGAAAAAAAGAACGGGGACATCGAAAACATCTGTACCGGCCAATATACTTATGAAGAAGAAACACCGGATTTACAGCAGATACTGGAAAAAGCCCTGGATCGCCTGTCTCCGGTCCAAAAAACAGTTGTATTGCTGAGAGACTACGAAGATTATTCCTACAAAGAAATAGCAGAAATTACCAATTTGACCGAAAGTCAGGTAAAAGTATACATTTTCAGAGCACGCAATTTTATGAAAGAATTTATCCGTACCCCGGATTTAGTGATATAAAACCATGATTACCCGCAAAAATTACGAAATATATTTCATTGAATACCTCGACGGTACGCTCTCCGAAGCAAAAGCAGCAGAATTAAAAACATTCCTGCTGCTCAATCCGGATTTGAGTGCATTGCTGGAAGACACAGACAAGGCAAAACTGAAAGCCCCGGTTCTGATTTACCGGAAAAAAAACGTATTGAAAAAAACCGAGATACAGGAATGTCCCGATTACTACGCAATTGCAACAGCCGAAACAGTACTGACACCGGAAGAAAACCAACAACTGGGAAAAAGGAAATCCGATCAGAATTTTCAAAAGCTGGTAAATACCTATCGCCAGTTCAAAGTAAAACCGGACAAAAACATTCGCTTTGAGAAAAAGAAAGCCCTTTACCATAAACCGGCATACGGTAAACTCATCATCCGCATCTCGGCTGCCGCAGCCATTGTAATGCTTATGATTTCAATGGGACGTTTCCTGATTCATCCCCGGCCGGATCAGGAAACCGTTCTTCCCATAGCCGGCAACGCAGTGAAAATAGAGCCGGCAGAGATTATCCGGCATACCCCTGCTCCGTTACCGGTAAAAACAATTGTCTTACCGGTCAGGCTCAGGCCAATATCCCCTTCCGTTTATCAGCAAAAAGAAACCGTCAATCCCGTCTCTTTATCGCCTTCCTTACTGACAAGCGTCAATATAAACGAGCTGCAAAATGAAGAGACACAAACTCCGCAGACTCCGGTTTTAGGCTCGTCCGAAATTGTATTGAACGAATCGGCACAGGAATGGAAAGCTTCGTCTACAAATTTCGAAACAAGAAATATAATTACATCCGTAATTTCAACCGGGAGAAACCTGGCCGAAAGGACAAATAAAAACATCTTGCCTTAAAACAAGCTGTAACAAATCGTTTTGCTCATCCGTCATAGGAAAAAGAATTAACATTAGAAATACAAACAGTATGAAAACTTTTTTATTACTTCTGATCGTGCTATTTGCTCTTGAAAGTTTTGCAGAACCGGCAAGAGACACCGTTATCATTAAAGATTTATGGCAGAAAAAAGATACCACGAAACTGAAAGAAACGCTACGGGAAAATTTACCGGAAGACAACGAAATGAAATTACTGGAAACCAATTCGTCTTCCCCCAAAAACGTTAAAGTCAGAATCGTCCGTAATAAAAATAACACGGTCACCACCGTATACAGCGAATCGGACGAGGAAATCCGGATCCTGGGAAAAAACAGATTTAAACGCAACAACCGCAGTTACAACCGCTATCATCGCAGTTTTAGCGGTCACTGGTGTGGCTTCAATTTCGGCTTCGTCAATTTCGCCGATGCGGATTATTCAAATTATGCAGCCTCGGAAGATGGATTTATGGACTTGGACTATATGAATTCTTTTGTTATGCAATTCAATGTGTTCCAACAGAGTATCAACTTAGTTCCCCGTAACAATTTCGGTATTGTCGTCGGCTTAGGTTTGGAATACCAACGTCTTCGCTTTGACAATAAAAAATGGACCGTAACCGTAAATGACGACAACATACTGGTTCCCCAGGAAATCAACCCGGAATGGAAAGTAAAAAAGAACTCATTTAAAACCCTCTACCTCACCATACCGTTATTGATGGAAGTGCAATTTCCGGCTTTACACAGGAATAAGATGTACGTATCGGCAGGAGTCATGGGTGGCATAAGACTGCATTCCAAAACCAAGATCGTTTATAACAACAGCAATGGAAATAAGAAAAAAGAAAAAGTATCGGACGACTTCAACCTGTTGCCGGTGAAAGCAGATGTAGTGGCGCGTATCGGATACAGAGGCGTTAATGTATGGGGCAGCTACACCCTGACCAATATGTTTAAAGCCGATAAAGGCCCTAAATTACATCCATACAGCGTTGGCCTGGGGATCACATTCTGATGGATTTGCCAATATAAAAGTCACAGGCCCGATCGTCTCCCGACCTTCGACCTGTGACTTTTAATTTACAATTTAAGAAGCTTATTCAGCATTCATAATATCGGTTTGTTTATCGATAGAAGCCTGGTGAATGGCTTTGAATATTTTCTCCATAAAATCATTGTTCAATCCTTTTTCTTCTCCTTTCCGGAATACTTTTTCCAGAATCTTATCCCAACGTCCGGTCTGCAAAATAGCAATGTTATTTTGTTTTTTATAATGTCCGATCTCTTCTGACACCTTCATACGACGGCCAAGAATCTCGATCAATTCATCGTCCAACTCATCTATACGAGCCCGTAATTCATCTATATTCTCTCTGTAATTCATATTTTCCGAATCCGGATCACGAATAATCAGACTGGAGATAATTTCAGTCAGAGCAGCCGGCGTGACCTGCTGGGCGGCATCACTCAATGCGATCTCAGGACAAATATGAGATTCTACGATCAAACCGTCAAATCCTAAATCCATCGCTTGCTGAGAAACCTCACGGATGTATTCCCTTTTTCCGGAAATATGACTCGGGTCACAAATCATCAAAATATCTTTGAAACGACGCTTGATCTCAATGGGTAGCTGCCATTGAGGCATATTCCTATATTTTACTTTATTGTATGTAGAAAATCCCCGGTGAATCACCCCTATCTTTTTCAACCCGGCCATATTCAAGCGCTCCAAGGCACCGATCCACAATTCGACGTCGGGATTGACCGGATTTTTCACCAACACCGGGATATCCGTACCCTTCAATGCATCGGCAATCTCCTGCATAGCAAAAGGATTAGCCGTCGTACGTGCCCCGATCCACAACATATCCACACCAGCTTTCAAAGCTTCGTACACATGTTTTACATTTGCCACTTCCGTCGAAGTTTTCATGCCCAATTCACGTTGTATCCGCCTCATCCACATCAAACCGTCTGCCCCGACTCCTTCAAAACAATTCGGACGGGTCCGGGGCTTCCATATCCCGGCACGTAAAACTTCTATTCCGGCATTTTTTAACGCCTTAGCCGTCTCGAACAATTGTTGTTCACTCTCCGCACTACAAGGTCCGGCAATGATCAACGGTTTTTTCACATCCGAGAAGATACCCCACTCATCTGCCTTGATTAAATCTAATTTAGTTACCATAAATTTTATGTTATTGTGTTTGTTATTTTTACCCCTTAGCGAATAATCCGCTTTATCTTGTTTGCATTGTAAATCAAATTCTTCACGCCTTCCTCATCGTATTCACCGATGTGTTTTTTAAATTCCTGCAATTTCTCAATATAAGTATCCAATACCGTAAGTACATTCTCTTTATTTTGAGAAAATATCGGCGCCCACATATCCGCATTACTCTTTGCCAACCGGACAGTCGAAGAAAAGCCCCCCGATGCCAAATCGAATATATTTTTCTCATTCTTTTCCTTTTCCAACACCGTCAATGCCAAGGCAAAAGAAGATATATGGGAAATATGGGAAACATAAGCCGTATGTACATCATGGTGAGCAGCTCTCATATAGATGATCCGCATATTCAGACAATCGTACATGCTTTTAATCAACTCAACAGCCCTGAAGTCGGAGTCCTCTGCATTACAAATAATACCGGCTCTGCCGTCGAAAAGACCGGGAAGCGCCGCCCAAGGCCCGGAATACTCCGTTCCTGCCATCGGATGGGCCGCCACAAAATTTTTCCGGTTGGGATGATAATGAATGATCTCGTTGATCTTTTCTTTCGTCGAACACACATCCGTCACCACCTGCCTATCCACTTTATCCAGTATCCGGGGAATTAAACGAATGGCAGCACTTACCGGAGTGGCCACAACAATAATATCACTTCCTGAAATACATTCCTCCAAAGAAACAATTTCATCTACCAAACCGATCTCCAAAGCAGCAGTCGCGTGCAAATGATCGTTCTCTACACCGACAATCCGGTCTGCAAATTTTCGTTTTTTCAAGTCAATCGCCATCGACCCTCCGATCAATCCGATTCCAATAATACCTACCTGCATTTTTCTTTTATTTTATAACCGTCAACACCAGGAACCATGGCACAAACCACCAATTCCCAAACTTTTCTTTATCCGTCCGGCCGCTTCTCTTAAAACCGGTTGCTTCGCACAAAGCGATATCCGGATATAACGATCTCCATTACTTCCGAAAATAAATCCGGGAGTAATAAATACCCGGGCCCTTTTCAAAATAAAATCGCTCAATTCCTCTCCGTTTTTCCAGGTATCGCTGACTTTTCCCCACAAAAACATTCCCCCACTGCTTTTATCATAGCTGACCTCCAGCATATCAAAAATATCACCGGCCAGTTTTTTCCGCTCCTGATATTCCTTATTCAACGTAATATACCAACTTGCCGGTTGGGCCAATGCTTTTACTGCAGCCAACTGCAAAGGCTTAAACATACCGGAATCCATATTGCTTTTTACCTTCAATACATTCGCAATCACATCCGCAGCACCGGCAATCATACCGATACGCCAGCCGGCCATATTATGAGCTTTACTCAACGAATTCAATTCGATACAACATTCTTTAGCCCGGTCGACACTCAAAATACTCAAATGTTCCTCATTCAGAATAAAACTGTAAGGATTGTCATTGCAAATCAAAATACGATGCTTCAATCCGAAATCCACCAATTTCCGGTAAAGTTGCAGGTTTGCACGGGCACCGGTCGGCATATTCGGATAATTGACCCACATCATTTTCACTCCGGAAAGATCGCTTTTCTCCAAAGCATCAAAATCAGGCATCCATCCGTTTTCCTCTTTCAAATCAAACGGAACGACTTCCGCTTCAGTCAGTAATGTAGCCGAAGAATATGTCGGATAGCCCGGATCAGGAACCAACACCTTATCTCCTTTATTTAAAAATGCCAAAGAAAGTAATAATATCCCTTCCTTAGAACCTGTAAGCGGCTGAATCTCATGATCCGCATCCAATTCCACCTGATAATACTTCCGGTACCAGTCAGCAAAAGCCATCCGCATATCCCGAAGCCCTTTATAGCTTTGATAGGCATGATTATCCGGATTCTGAGCACCATGAACAAGCGCATCAACGACATCCGCAGCCGGAGCCATATCCGGAGAGCCTATACCCAGATTAATTACTTTTTCCCCCTGACGATTCATTTCGTCAATTTCCTGAAGCTTACGCGAAAAATAGTATTCATTTACACTATTAGTTCTATTTGCTGGCTGAATAATCATATGGATTTATTTTTAATTTTTATACGTATCGGACATCAACAACAACTCTTATATTCGCCCATAATCTTTACATCTTCTACCAAGGGATTTACAGCATTCATTGCTTCCCGGTAATGTGCATAATCGTCGAATTTGAGATCGACATAAAAGAAATACTGCCACTCTTTTCCCGGAATAGGCAAAGACTGTATTTTAGTCAGATTCAGATCATAAAAGGCAAAAATGGAAAGAATCTGAGACAAACGCCCTTTTTTGTGGGGGATTGTAAAACAAATGGACGATTTATTGATATCATTTTCAACAACTTCAATACGATCATCCACTATCAGGAAACGAGTGAAATTTTGCTTGTGGGTTTCGATACTTTCCTGCAACACTTCCAGTCCGAATAATTCCGCTGCCAAAACAGAAGCTATCGCTCCCGTATGCATCCGGCCTTCCCGGGCGATATCCGCAGCACTCTTAGCCGTATCTTCGGATTCTATCAGGCGGATATGCGGAAATTGCTTAAAAAACTCCCGGGTTTGGGCTATGGCCATATAATGCGAATGTACTTCCCGGATATCTTCTATCCGCTGTCCGGGCAATGCCATCAGATTCTGCTGAATCCGGAGAAACACCTCCCCCTTGATTTGCTTTCCGTATTTATGCAACAAAGCATAATTAGGCAAAAGTCCGCCGGCAACCGTATTTTCGATCGCCATAACAGCCCCCTCAGCCTCCTTTCTTTCCAACCCCACGAACAAATCTTCAAAATTCAGACATTCCAATACATCTATATCATCTCCGTAATACAAGCGGGCTGCCTGCTCGTGAAAACATCCGTGTACCCCCTGGATAGCAATTTTCTTTTTCATTCTTAAGTAATTATTCAAAATTAATTGTACATTTCAAGACTTTAAGTATCTGTATACAAATAGTCAACGAAAATATTAAATTAAGTCAACGGACTTATTTACTGTTTTATGCGTGTTCCAAATAAAAACCCCCGGTGTTCTGCCGGGGGTCATATAAATTTTATTCCATGAGTTGAAGACAAATATATACGCCTACCGGCTACTCTTGATACAATAAAAGTAGAAATAATAATACCGGTTGCTAAATCGAAAAAAATTCATCTCAAAACTGAATTAAAAAAGCCCTGAATCATCAGGGCTCCGTTATATTTTATTCAAAAAAAAAATCCATACCAAAGCCCTTTACCTTCTGCTAAAAAAGTAATAATAAAAATAATATGCAAAAGAAAAAGACTTCATACTTCTCTGTTCATTACAGGCACAAATATACAAACAAATCTTTTCCCTCCCAGATTTTCCCCCATTATTTTTACAAATAATATAATTTCAAACAAAATAAACAGTCTTCGTTGAAAATAAAACATCACTTAAACCACATTTGACTGAAATAAGTACCTTGATTTCCACCTCCGACAGAACCATCTGTAGTAAAATAACTTTTATACATAGCATTACTCCAATTTCTATTAATGGTAACCGTTACATCCCCCCAGTTTCCACCTCCCTTACTACCACAAGGTAAACCTGTAATACAAGCATTGTTGTAATTCATAAAATAATAGGCATCGCAACAACTCTCCGAGGTCCCCTGGACACTAGTTATTTTCTGATAAGTACTTACGGATGCCAAAGCGACAAAGCGAGCGTAGTCAGTTACCCGGTTTTTATAATGACGGGCATTATGTCCCGGGAATCCGTGCCACCCGGCAGAAATCTGATCAAACCGGGTCCACCCCCCGTTTGCCATATCACAATAAGCAACATAGGGCTGAATTCCACCGAAGCCATCCGGATCTATCAAATAATTTCCATTCGTCCGCATGCCGGAATCATAATAATCTTTGCAAGAACGACATAAATATTTAGCCCGTTTCATATAGACTCTATCCGGAAACTCCTCGCAAATCAAACTCGCCGTAAAATGACATTCTACCAGATCATTCTCGGCTACAATGTCCTTAAACGTAATCTTTCCTGTCTTCTCATCAATTGCTATTCTCTCACATTCGTCCTCGACTAAATGCCACTCCTGCGGATCATCTCCGGTCCAACGATGAGCCAATACATAAGCATTTTCCATAAACATGTAACTTTCCGAAATACCCTC
Organism: Culturomica massiliensis; assembly: GCF_900091655.1. Lineage (NCBI taxonomy): Bacteria > Pseudomonadati > Bacteroidota > Bacteroidia > Bacteroidales > Odoribacteraceae > Culturomica > Culturomica massiliensis. The sequence goes on along the minus strand of NZ_LT594621.1, from coordinate 3,281,919 downwards.
AAAAGGATCTATTGTTTGCGGAAGTGCTAAAATTTCAAGTCGTCTCGACCAATTACATTGTTTATTTTGAGATTCAACCGACAAATCGACATAATAAATTCCATTGGGCCAATTATCTCCGACTTTTAAATCAGAAGTCACAACTTTATAGCTGCTATGAAAATCATCTTCCTCATTGGGCATCTTCGTACTGTCCGTATCGATAATTTTCCATTTGAAATAAGAAGGTAATGGCGTAGTTGCCACAAAACCTTTAATTTCCTGACAGGGGATCAAAGTATCCTGTAAACGATTCATTTTAAAACCATGTCCTACGACCAACGCGACAACACCACTCTCTCCGCTACCTGTCGGAGTTGCCAGGCAACGCTTATACCGGTATTCCATTGCGGTTCCAAAAGGTACATTTAAAGTCAGCCCGACCAAGGTCAGATCTTTATGAGATTCACCCTTTATCCGCTCCCAGGTTTTACCGTAATCCTTGCTGCAATACCAACTGTAAAGATTATTAAAACGGGTCTCACTAACACTACCTGTTATAGTATATTCTGTCGCACTACAAACCGTATCACGAATAATCACACTCCCGGAAGAAAGACCATTTTCAAGAGTTAAAGAAGAAGATTCCGCTTCCGGCAATCTACCTAATCCCAGTCGAATCCCAACAGTCGGCTTCCGATCCGCCAATGAAGAAAAGTATCCGATAGCATTACGTCGATCAGAAACAGCAAGTTCTTCTATTCCGGCATAACTACCTCCCCTTACACCGAAAGCCATAGAATCCTGTGGCCAATAATACAAAGGGACATCTGTATTTCCATCAATATCCAAACCGCCATCACCTTGTTTTCGTCCATCCAACTGACGTCCGTATATGTCACAGTTATAATAAATTTCAGCAAGATTACCGCTCAAATCCTCTACTCCCCAATAACTGATTCCACACTCTGTACGATCTCTGGTATTCCGTAAAAATGAACCGGAACGGACAGGACCTTCTATCAAATTTTCAGCATTTACATTGCCGCTATTTAAGTATTCAGAGACTTTACCCGCATTTTTCAATCCTGTTCCCCCCGTGATATTTGTTCCTCCTGTTGCAATTTCGCCTGCCTTAGGGACATAAGGATAAGGAGCACGAGCCATTTTTTCGTATTCCAATTCACTCAGCGGACGTAACCCACACCAATCTGCATAGGCAAGCATATCCGCAGGAGTAAGAAAGTTACAAGCGATTGTTTGTCCGTCGTCATCGCTATTAGGTAAATTTAACGGATTGAGATCACAGGCAAAAACATACGAATCGTCAGATTTTTCTCTTTGTTTATATAAAATAATGCCGTTACGACAGGAAGGTCGAGTACGATCGGTTCCGAAAATATAATCTCCCTCTTTCAAAGCGTCTAAAATTCCCCCAATCGTCCGTGCATACTGGGAAGAACAGTCCAACTTATTCAAAAAAGATACATATTGTTCTTGTGTCAACTCATATTTCATAACAAAAAAACCCCGATATCCATTTGGATAATTTTCTGGAAGATTATGCTCCGTTTCATCGATTAACACCGGCCCCGGATCATCTAAAACCATTTCCGACATTGCGACATTATTTATCCGGATCATATTGTCAACAACCGCACTTTCAGCCTCAGGTATCCGAATTCTATAATACCGGTAAGCAGCAGGTTCTTCGATCTTAATAGCTCCTGCAATGGGATAAGATTGGGAAGCTGTACCCCAAAATGCCGACCCGCCACTCCAAAGCTCTGTCCAAGTCAGAGCATCAGAAGAAGCTTCCAAATACCATATTCCATCAGGAACCGCTCGTCCTTTATCCAATAACCGATATTCCCCGGATACACCGAAATAACAAATTTTACGGGCTGTTTTAAAATCGACCTGCCATACTGCCGGTGCGATTCCAGACCAAGCGATTTTATCCGGTTGCAGTGCGATATTCTTACGGTCAGCAGCATTCACCGCCAAATTAGAATTTGACGATGCAGTATAAGTAAAACCACTATTACTCCCGATAATATCATCTTCAGCAGGAATTCCACCCAAACTAGTAGAATTAAACGTATTTACAGAATATCTATCCCCCAAATAGAATGGAGCAGTAGGTATATACACCATCTCAATTCCTTCAAAAGCAAAAAAAATCTGTTGAGAATGGAACATCTCCTCCGTCAATAATTTCTCCGAATTTCCATTCAGTTTCCAGCGTAAACGCAATTTCACATTTGTATCACCTTGCCCCTCTTTATTCCGGTATACAAAAAAACCGACAGAGCGGATATCTGCATCATACCCCTCATTTTCAATCACAACACTATTTTCTTCTAAATAAATGCTATTCCACTTTCCTTCATCTTTCAATTTAAATTTACCAAAAACATATACGGCATCATAATTAAAAACATTACACCACGAATTCTCCCACAACAAATTCAACTCAACGGTCGCTGTAACCCCATCAACAGAAAGGATAACGGCATCACTCTTAACTCTTAAATTACTGGCGAATAATACAGACGGATATATAATAACAATACTAAATAACAGGATTACTTTTTTCATAATTACCACTACAATAATACACAGAGCAAAAGTAAGTTATATTTGACCATTTTCATTGTACGTCTTCATATAATTCATATCGAATCTTTTTTCAGGTATGTCATTTTCACGGTTCTCTCCTTTTTATTTTCTAACTTTGTCCAGTAATCCAAAAATATAAATTTCATGCCTGACAAAAATGTACTTTTTCTTTTAGATGCTTACGCATTGATATACAGATCCTATTACGCCTTTATCAACAATCCACGGATTACGACAAGCGGCATAAATACTTCAGCGACTTTCGGTTTTTGTAATTTCTTATTGGAATTGCTTGAACAAGAAAAGCCGACACATATTGCCGTTGTTTTCGATCCGGAAGGTCCGACATTTCGCCATGAAATGTATCCGCAGTATAAGGCCCAACGCCCAAAAATGCCGGAAGATCTGAAAAAATCAATTCCTTATATCAAAAATATCATCAAAGGATTAGGGATCAAATGCGTCGAAGTTCCGGGTTTTGAAGCTGACGATGTCATCGGTACTCTGGCTTGCAAAGGAGAAAAAGAAGGATATACAGTGTATATGATCACCCCGGATAAAGACTATGCACAATTAGTCAGTGAAAAAATATTCATGTATAAGCCCGGCCGTTCAGGCAATAAATCGGAAGTATGGGGGATCCCGGAGGTATTGGATCATTTCGGAATAGAAAAAGTATGTCAGGTTGTCGATATTCTGGGCTTAATGGGAGATACAGCCGACAATGTTCCGGGATGTTCGGGCATCGGTCCCAAAAGCGCAGCTTCTTTGGTCTATAAATACGGCGATATAGACGGTATTTATGCGCATATCGACGAATTGAAAGGCAAGCAGAGGGAGAATCTCCTCAATTGCCAACCGACAGTACATTTGTCCAGAACCCTTGTTACAATCAATTCCGAGGTTCCTACCGACTATTCTGCCAGCGATCTGGAGAAAGAACATATCGACACTCAAATTCTGGAACCGATATTCAAAGAACTGGAATTGTTCTCTCTTTCGCGACGACTTTTTGCGACAGAAATGGCTGAAGACGAAGCAACGGAAAAACTGACGGACGTAGAGACAGAATACCGAAACCGGACAGCGGATATAGACGAATTATTAAGCGAATTGCAACAAGCCCCGGAATTTGTATTTCATGCCGTTTTCCAAACAGGCAACATATACACTTCCTATCCGGCATGGCTTTGTTTTTCGACAAAAACACATTGTGTAAATTTCATCAAATTACCGGTCAATTTCTCTGAAACCGAAAAAATCCTGAAAAAATTCTGCCCATTACTGGAAGACAACAGCAAAATTTTAATATCCCCGGATGTAAAAGACGACATAATCTGGCTGAAGCGGGCAGGCATAACACTGAAAAACCAGATATTCGACATAAAAATCGCTCATTACGTCCTGCATCCCGACATGTCACACGATCTGGCACGTATAGCCTTACAATACCTGAACTATACATTGACGGAAGCAAAGCCCGAAAACCAACAGCTCAGCCTGTTTTTCGAAGACGAAGCCAAAGAAGACCGGAATTTTGCTGAAAAAGCGGACGTATTATTCCAGTTAAAAGAAAAACTGAATACGGCATTAATGGAAACGGGACTCATCCGTCTGTTTAATGAAATCGAAATGCCGCTGGTGTCTGTATTGGCGGACATGGAATTTGAAGGGGTAAGCATCGATACGCAAGCTTTACAGGAAATATCGACCGACTTAAAACAACGGATCGATATTGTCGAAAAAGAAATATACGACCTGGCAGGACATCCTTTTAACATCAGCTCGCCCAAACAACTGGGCGAAGTACTTTTCGACGAAATGAACGTCGACGGAGGCAATAAAAAAACCAAAACCGGTCAATACAGCACTTCCGAACAAGTGCTTGCCAAATTGGAAAACGAACATCCGATCGTTTCCAAAATACTCGATTACAGAGGCCTGAAGAAACTTTTAACGACCTATGCCGAAGCCTTACCGACATACATTGATCCCGGAACCGGCAAAATACATACTCATTTCAATCAGGCAGAAGCTGCAACAGGCAGGCTAAGCAGTTTAAACCCCAATCTGCAAAACATTCCGATACGTACCGAAGAAGGACGTAAAATCCGGAAAGCCTTCGTCACCGGAAATCCGGACTATCTGTTTTTTTCTGCCGACTATTCCCAGGTCGAATTACGCCTGATGGCACATCTTAGCCAGACGCAGGAACTGATAGATGCCTTCCGGCACAACGAAGACGTTCACACGGCCACTGCCGCAAAAATCTTCCACGTTCCGGTAAACGAAGTCACACCCGAAATGAGAAGAAGAGCTAAAACGGCTAATTTCGGCATTATTTACGGGATTTCTGCCTGGGGACTCGCCGAACGTTTGCACATCAGCCGAAAAGAAGGGAAAGAATTAATCGACGGCTATTTCGAACTTTATCCGGGAGTCAAAAAATACATGGAAGAATCGGTAGAAAAAGCACGTAAAAAAGAATACGTCGAAACAATCATGGGCAGAAGACGGTATTTACGGGACATCAACTCGAGAAATGCCGTCATCCGGGGTATGGCCGAACGCAATGCCGTAAACGCACCGATACAGGGTTCTGCGGCAGACATTATTAAACTCGCCATGATCCATATTCAAGCCCAATTACAAAAAAGAGGGATGAAATCCAAAATGATTCTTCAGGTACACGACGAATTGAACTTCAAATGTCACAAAGACGAACAGGAAGCCTTGAAAAACCTGGTCAGGGAATGTATGGAAAACGTAGTGCAACTCTCCGTACCCCTGACCGTCAGTTGCGGATTCGGGAACAACTGGTACGAAGCCCACTAAAAGAAAAGGGAAATGTCTGCTTGGCATTTCCCTTTTCTTCTACCGGATAAGCATCACACTGCCTTCCGTCTTACCTCCGTCATTATTCCAGACGGAACCGTCAATAAAGGTTGCACTCACCTTCCAGGTGTAATTTCCCTTCGGGACAGGAGCACCGTTAAAGGTTCCGTCCCAGTATTCGGCCGGATGGCCGTTTTCCACTTTATCGGAACTCCATACACATCCACCCCAGGCATCGTATATCTGAATCTTATAGGTATGCAATCCGACACCCTTAGGCTGAAAACGGGCTATTCCCCTGTAATCTCCGCCTTCTCCCATATTGTCGTCGGGCATCCCCGGTGCAAATGCCGTCGGAATAAACAATCCTTTTACGGCCGATACGGAAATCCGATCCGAAACACTATCCACGCAACCATATTGAGTAATCCCTTTCAACACCACCTCATACACCCCGTTATTCCGGAAACGATGATACGGGGATTCCTGTGTCACAACAGCCGAATTATCTCCGAAATCCCAGACATAACGCAATGAATCGCCCCATGTTTTCGGGAAAACATCCGATAAATTCGTAAACCGGACCCCTCCGTTATCTATTTCAGGCAATTCCGTATTTCCGGGAATATCTCCCGGCACAGAATTATCCTTATCCCAGGAAAAATCAACAGTCGGCAAAGGATAAACCGTTACGGTCTCCGTTTTTTCAGATACACAACCTTCCGCATTATTAGCTACAATCCTTATCGTATATACTCCCTCACCTTCATAAAGATAGTCAAAACTGCTTTCTGTCATGATATTTCCATCTCCCATATCCCATCTTGCGCCTTCTCCGTACAAAGACGTACTTTCAAAATGTACCGGAGTTGCATCACAGATTTCATGAGGCGTAACACTGAAATCGGCTTTTACCAGACGGGAAGATACGACATCTTTGACAAAGACATCCGGACAACGGGTCGCATTGTTATAAGCCGTCAATTTTATCTGTATTTTCCCGAATTCAGGAGCAGGTGTCAATATTTCCGGCTGAAACAATCTTGAAAACAAAGTGCCGTTATAGGACCACTCGAAAGAATTCTTTTCCGGTTCCGGGGTACGGTTATCCAAACCAATTTGAATCACACCGTCATCCGTACAGAACAACGTATCGGATACAATAAATCCGGCAACCGGCGTTTCCAATGTCATTACCGATACAGAATCCGAACCCACACATCCCGCGCCGGAAGTAACCTTCAGCAATACCTTATATTCTCCCGGCAATTCAAACACAACCCCATCCACATCATTACTTGCAGCGGTGACTCCGTTACGGAAATCCCAATATACCTGTTCGGCAGGATCGTTTGTTTCTTCTCCCTGAAACACCCGGATAAAACGAACCGTATCCGGGGCACATCCCCGGGCAGCCGGTTCCACACGAATTCCAGCCCCAGGCGTTTTATGGATCACGACAGAACTTACTTTTTCTACCGGACAATATCCTTCCGATAAAGCATTCGCTTTTAATGTCACCCGATACGAGCCGGCATTTTTAAACACATGAACAACGGAATCCTTGTTCGTAATAATCGGACTACCATCCCCAAAATCCCAACGGAATCCTGAAAAATGCTCCCGCCACTCCGGTTTTACACTCAATGCAGTCTCCCTGTCGGAACACAATACATCTCCGGGAATGCTGAAATCCAGTTTATCATTTCCCAAAACCGTAATTACCTGGGATATTGAATCCGAATTACATTTATCTTTTACCGTTAACGTTATTTTATATTCTCCCGGCTTTGTAAACCGATGCTCCACCAGCGAATCCGAAATGGAATTCGATTGATAAGCCACACCCGGCTCCAACGTCCACAAAGCCTCATACCGGGCATTTCCAAACCCGAACGAACGGTTCAAGAATCCCCAATTTTGTCCGAAACATTTAGCATAGGCCGGATCATCACTGATTCCTATCCGGGCTTTAACCTGTAAAGGATATACTTTCAAATCGGTATATGCCGTGTCTTCCTGACAGGCATTCCCGACAATCAACCGGATCGGATAAGTCAATACCACCGTCGAATCATTGGTAAAACGATGTCCGATAATTTCAGGATTCCCTTCCTCTATATTCTGCCATTCATCCGAATCCCCCCAATTGATCTTTGCATAAGTCCAAACCCCTTCCGTCGTATTTTCAACATAACGAACAATCTGACGGCAATCTTCCGTTTCGGGCACAATATTCAAGCCGGCTTTCAGCAAAGCCCCCACAACCACATTTTCCCTCCTGGAGCGAACGCATCCGTTAGCATAATGAGAAGTCAGCATCACCGGATAAATACCGGCTTTTTCATAACGATGGGTAAGCATTGCTCCGCTTTCCGGCAAAGAACCGTCAGCAAAATCCCAGACATAATTTCCGGCAGGCACATCCGTTGAAAATACCAATTCCATACCGGGACACCGCGGTTCGGAAACCGTAAATAATCCCGGCACCGGAGCCGGACGGATTTGAACAACAACCTCCTCCGTCCTGGTGATATGACAGCCATACTTAGCACCGGCAACAATCTGCAAACGCACCTCTCCGTTTCCCTCTCCGGGAAGATAATACTCATCTGTCAACCGGCCATCCCCCGAAACGACATGCCAGGAAACCACTTCACTATCGGTACCCACAGCTATCTGTTCCAGTCTCACAGAATCTCCCTGACATACAAAAGGCACAGACTCCAAAATATCAATTTCCGGAACCTCTCTGAAAGAAATGTTTACAGAATCACCGGTAGGCTCGTCCGCACAAACACCGGGGGCATATACTTCTGCAACAATACCAAAGTCATTCCGGCTTACATCGGCAGCCGTCAAAGTATAAACGATACTTTCAGTCTCTTTATCCGTCGTCAGAAAAGGAGTTGCAGTTCCGAAAATTTTCCAGTCGATACGATCGATATTTTCCCGCATTTTCAAAAAAGCAACAGGAATCGTTATTTCCATGCCGGCTTCAGGACATAACACCTGATCTGCCAAAGCGATTTCAGGCAAAACTGTCCTGGTAAATGCTCTGGTCAACACTTCTTCAGGACATCCCTCGGAAGCTTTTACCGTAAGGGTTACACTACCGGAAACAAAATCTTCTTTCCCCTGAATACGAGGCATAAGATTACCGTCTACAATCGAAATATCTGCACCGACAGCGCTCCATTCCAAACCGGAATAATCGACCAAATTCAATGTATGCCGGTCGATATCGGTCCAACGTTCTCCGCAAAGTCCGGGAATTGCAAATTCACCGGTAATCATTTGTCTTTGCTTATACAACACAACCGTATCTTTTACCTGCCAATCCATATACCGGCAAGCGCCTAAATCCACGGAAACAAGGACAGTATCCGACTCTCCCGCATTTTTATTGAAATGATAAATCTGAGACGGCAATAAATTCCGGTCGTTAAAATACAAATGCCCCGTCATGTATTCCGGTCGTTGCAAACGAACTCCCCAATGGTCAATAATATTTTCAACCTGCACTTCTGCCGGGCATAATGTATCCTGTTTCCGCTCTATCGAAAGGCCCGGGTTATGATAGGTCTTGAAATAATCGGAAACCAGACTCTCTTTTCTGAAATCGGCACCGGCAACCGTACCGTCGTAAAAAGTACAAGTTTTACGGGTAACGATTTTCAAGCGATGATCGCCTCCGTTACCGGAAACATAATAATAAGATGAATCCCCGTTAAAACTACCGTCAACACCTTCTTTTTCCCATTCAAAAACGGTATAGCGATCGGCGACTTCATAATTGAACATTGAGGTCGTTTCAACCGAATCTCCCGCACAAAGATTCATCATCGTTCTGGCATGAGGCTGTACGTTTACCAGATCGATCATCTCTATATTTCCCGAATATGCATCCGGACAACCGGGTAAACCGATCATCTTAATTCTGGTCTTTACCTGAAAATTACGTCCGAAATCCAAATCCCACATACCGAAATTGAGGATGGAATCCCTTTCGACAAAAGCATCGTTACTCAATCCGGTTTTTTCAATGACCAACCGCTGATAATTATCACAGGTAAAGAAATCCGGAGCGATCCGGTTGACATTGATCTGACGCTCCTTTGCAATTAAAGTATCTCTATTGAGCGCCCATGTCAAAGCCGCATTTATCTTCAGATAAACCGTATCTTTCAACATACCGTCGGCATAATCCAGTTCAATTTTTACCGTATCTCCGCTCCCGACTCTTTTCCCCGGTTCCGGCGTATAAACCACACCAAATCCCCGGTCCGGCTCGATACGTCCCCAGCCCTCCCCGGTATTCAACAACTTCCATTTCAGATTCGTCTCCTCGATAAAATAGCCGTATGCTTTCCCCCATAAAGGGCAGGGAGAATCGTCACAAACAGCCCATTTTCCCCCGTATATTTTCGGTAAAGAACTATAAACAATCAGAGAGTCTCTCAATATCTCACCTCCGCAATAAGAGGAACTGACTTGAGCTTCCAGATAAAATACCAAAGAATCTGCCTTCAGGTCCTCTCCGGACAAAACAAAACTGTTTCCGTCAAAATGCCCTGTCAAATCAGCCCGTTTACTCCATACAAAAGTAGCCTCATCCACATATTTCGAATCGATATAACCATCCATTCGGGTAAAATCATACCTACCGGGAGCAGTATCATCCAGGGTATCTGTTTTCATAATACGCAAATAGGGCTTCTGTAATATAAGCTTACGGGAAAGTTCCAGTACACAGCTATTCTCCACATCCGTTTCCGAATGATAAGCCCGATACGTCATTTTTAAGGAATCCGGGAAATCCGTCGTCACCACCAACTGATAATCGCTCGGAATATCTTTTTTATCCAGAAGGAAGGAAGACGCATCCGCATTCGCCGAGCCGACCTTTAAATCCACTTTCACCCCGGGTTCTGCCGGAAAAGTCATAGCAAGCGGATCCCACACAGGATAGTTTCCCGTACCGATCACACAAAATGTATCCCGCTCTTTTAAAACGGAGAAAACAGGTTCCGCCTTCGGAATAAAAATCAACGAATCTCTTATATAACACCCTTTCGACAGACTCAACTTCACATACAACGTATCGTTCATTCCGGGAGTAAAAGTCAGGGCAGACGGTAAAGCCGACGCTTTCTGCCAATCCGGATCCGACTGCCGCCATTGCCATTCGGCCCAACGATAACCGGTAGCGGCCTCACTGAACAAATCTGACACCGTTACTTCCGTCTGACGATCACAATAGCGAAGACTATCGGCAAATTTAAAGCCATCGGGAGACAAGCCGATATAGACAGTATCTATCAATATCTGCATGCAACCGTCGGGAGACAGGCCGTGCCGAAGTATAATCTTTTCTTCCGCAATACCCACAAAATCCCAGCGACGGGTCCATGACAAATGCTCCTGTGTTTCTTCTACAGGCCGGTCTATTGGTCTGAAATCCTGATTCAACCTCGTATAAATCGTCTCGATATAATAAGACTCCGGAATGGTTCCGGCTAATTTATATTCATAATCTGTTCCGGAACAAAGCGTATCGTTATCCTCCAGTCCGTTGCGCAACAACCGGACATCCGGCTTGATAAACGTATAAAAACCGAGAGACTGACTATCGCTCCAACCACAATAATTCCGGGCTTTTACTTCGATATAATTGAGATTTTCCGTCACACTGTCAAAACGGTAAATCTGTAAATCGCCCTCCCGAAAAATCATCGTATCCAAAGGCCCGAGTCCTTTCTTAAACACAAAAGCAATAGAATCGACCGACAAATTATTGGAATCGATAGCTGCCTGAAAATCCTGTAAAACATAACTGAACGTATCACAACGGGATGCACGTCCTCCGCGGAACACAATATCGTAAGAACTGATCAGACTATCGACCAGGGCACCTCCGGCCAAAGTCGGGATACCTCCCTGACAAACCGTAAATACGTCCTGTGAAGTCCCGCACACGTTATGCTCCCGGGTAAATTTGATTTCAAAAACCCCGGCTTCTCTGATCTTCAGATTCACTTTAGACGAATCACAAGCTTCCGGATAGCTCACCTCAGCGTCTGCTTTAAACATCTGTTGCGAAACCAGTTCATAACCCACCGGTTCGGACACATCGTCTGTCCCGGACCGGGTAACTTCAATCTTATATTCCGGCCATCTTTCAAATTTTATTCGCCGGGCGGGGTCCGACAAAGTAATTACCGGATTGTCTTTTATACAAAGCTGATCCGTTACACAGGCCAAAGGCAGGTCCAGCCCATTTTCATACACTTCGATCGGCCGTTTTTGCATACTTTCAAATACAGAATCCGTTTCTAAAGTATCCCGGCCGCAAAAATTCTCCGCAATAATTTTTATTTTATAATATCCCGGAGCATTAAAAATCAATCTTGCAGAATCGACGACCGTCTTATCGTGGGTGACCGGAATCTCTTCCCACACCGGATTTACCGGTTCTTCCGCCCTGTAAAAGGTAAACTTCATCTGCGCCCCGACCATATAAGAAGGAAAGCCCTGCCAGTCCATATACATGTTATTGTATATCTTATCACATACAAACGCCTCGTTTCCCGTACAAATCCTTATCGGCTCCTCGGCCTCGTAATCGTAATTAAAAATTTCCGACAATTTGGGTTTGTCGTATATATACAAAGGGGTAAAATCTGTATTGTTAAACAAGAAATAAGCGGAAAACTGATCCGAACAAACCATGCGGAACCCCACCGATAAATCATACTGCCCTACAGGCTTTCTCATAATCAGCATCCAGACATCGGGCATATTCGTCGTATCGGCAACAAACAGGGTATCTTTTCTAGCTGCAGCCGCACTTACCAATTCGGAAGAAATATTGCAAGTCAGTGTATACTTTGTATGCGGAGGATTTGCCTCCGTACCTTTCAGCTTTATCCAAAACGTATCCTGCTCATACTCCATACAACGATTCTTCGGCTCCCTGTTCAATACCTCAACCTCACATTTCTGTAAATCCTGATTAAATTCTTTCTGGTAAAAAGTAAGCGGAGGATAGGCCAATGAAGAAGTCAACGTCACTTTCAAATCGAAAATTCCGGCACGACCATACGTATGCTCCACTTGCAGATCGTCCCCGTTAAAAACAAGTATTCCGGAAGAAGTAGCGTCTCCCCAATCTATCTCCAACTGGTCGTAACCCAACGGCATATCTGCCTGTAAAAATTTAAACACTAACTCATGCTGTGTCGTAACCCCTTCCCAATAATGGTAATTGACGAACCAAACGGTGTCGTCTTTCTCACTCCACCGGGCCTGCCATTGCTGATAACCGATCGTATCCGTCCATACTTCTTCAGCCACACGTTGCCCCCAGGCAAAATTCAAGCATACAAACACACAGAGCACACAGAAAAGTCCCCTTTTCATTATTACATTTTTATACATACATATACCTTACCCAATATAAAGTAGGGTAAAAGTACATATTATTCTAAAAAAATATTAAATATTGCTGTTTTTTTTCTATCATTGCAGCAATTTAGGTTGTATGGCATGAAAGGGACCTGGGAAAACAAAATAATATGCTTCTGTATTTTCTTTTTTGGGTCAGGATTTTCTCTCCTGGCACAAGATTATAATTTCTCCCAATTTTGGGAAAACCGGACATATTACAATCCGGCTTATGTCGGATTGCATGAAGGGGAATTAAACAGCTTGCTGACTTACCGGAAACTTTGGCCGAAATTTGACGGGAACTTTTCTACCGTTTTCTTTTCCGCCGATCTGAAAACATACAACAACTATGGTTTCGGTCTGACATTTATTTCCGGGGATGAAGGCGGAGGATTTATAAAATCGACATCGGCAGGACTTTCATACTCCTGGAGAGGCTATTTCAACAAAGAAAAAAATATCTTTTTCCAATTGGGAATTCGCGGAAGTTATAACCATGAAAAACTGAATTTCAACAAATACATCTTTTCCGGACAGTTACACGAAATATATGGAAATATATTTCCTCAACCGGATTTACAAGGCATAGAAAAAAAGCAAAATTACTGGGATTTCAGTACAGGAGCCCTGGTTTGTATCCCCTGGCAACGCCACTACCAGGAATTCATGACCAATTACATCGGATTTTCCGTAAGCCACTTCACCCGCCCAAAAGACAATTTCATTGAAGACGATTATAAACTCCCCATAAAAGTCAGTTTCCAATGGAACGGATTCCTTCGTACTTCCTTACGCAGCCTCGATAAAAAAAGCTATTTGTATCTTTGTCCGGGATTAATATTCGAAAATCAGGGCGATAAGTTGTTATCTTCCTCTTCTTTCAATAATTTTGTCGTCGGAAGTGACCTGACAACCGACCCGTTATTTGCGGGAATATGGTATAGTTCCCAATTGTTAAACAACTCGGATGAAAACTATAAAGCTCTGATTTTCAAATTCGGAGTAAAATTGAATTCCGAAAAGAAGAACTTTCAATATCGTTTGGCCTACACCTACGATATGTCCTTGGGAAACCTGACAAAGAATACGGAAGGGTCACATGAAATCAGTATAAATGTCGTATACAGGTTTAATGCGAAATACAGATACAACATATATTCATTCTGACCCTGCATTTGCAGAGGCAAATCCCTGTCAGATCATTCAGGAAAAAAAAGACTCGGTAGAATATATCCCTCTGAAATCTTACAACCCCATCATCCCGTTAAACAATACCCGCCACACAACGGGATGTTTGATTTATACCATTCTGTTTCTGATCGTTTTCGCTTTTTTGCGAATCCGCGGAAAAGGGTTGCTTTCCTTACTATTTCAGGTCATATTGAAAAAAAAGAAATACGAAATCATTCTGAATGACGGCATTATACCTAATTTGGTTTATTATATACTGGCATTGGTATTGTCTTTTTCAGCAATAGCAATCGGAGTCACATACATCATAAATCAGGAAGTCGATTTCGAGTATGCCTTCTATATTTTCGGTATACTGCTTTTTTACCACATCGGCATACTCTGCATCGTACGATTTATTTCCTGGACATTCAATGCACATTATGCAGGAGAAGAAGTCATTGTCAATTTATGGGTGTATCACATATGGGCGGGTTTTTTGATCTCGCCGTTCATTATTGCACTCTTTTTCGTCAAAATTTTTGCTATCCCCTTATTATTAAAAATCATTACAATCTGTTTAGCATTGTTTTATCTTGTTAAATTTATCCGGTGGGTCGAAATATTATTTGTCTACAGGGTTTCAATTTTCTATATGATTTTGTACCTTTGTGCCCTTGAAGTTATACCTGTGCTTATCCTGTATAAGTTATTGGCGTATTAACACAAGTGAGTATTAATATTTAAAACTTACAGCTTTGAAGATCAAAAAAGTACTCGTTTCACAACCTAAACCGACCACTGAAAAATCTCCTTATTTTGATTTAGCAGAAAAATACAACCTGAAACTGGAATTCAGGCCTTTTATAAAAATCGAAGGAGTAACAGCTAAAGAGTTCAGACAGGAAAAAATCAATATTCTGGACCATACAGCCATTATATTCACAAGCCGGACCGCAATCGATCACTTTTTCAGAATTTGCGGAGAATTACGTATCACGGTTCCAGATACGATGAAATACTTTTGTATATCAGAAGCCACAGCATTTTATTTACAAAAATACATTGTTTACCGGAAACGGAAAATCTTCTACGGGGATAAAAAAGTAGATGATATGACCAAAATTCTGTTGAAACACAAGACAGAAAATTTCCTGGTCCCTCTCTCTGATATTCATAAAGAAAATATTCCGGGACTTCTCGATCAGTTGCACCTGAAATACACAAAAGCAATTTTATACAAAACGGTCGCAAGTGATTTAAGTGATATTAAAGATCTCAAAGAATACGACATTGTTGCATTCTACACTCCGGCCGGAATTAATTCTTTGTTTCAAAATTTTCCGGATTTCGTGCAGGATACGACGATTATTGCAGCATTCGGTCCGGCAACGGCAGAAGCTGTTGAAGCAGCAGGCTTGCGTCTCGATATTCAGGCCCCTACCATCAAATGCCCTTCTATGACAATGGCAATAGAAGAGTTCATCAAGAAATACAACAAGGAAAACAAAATAAAATAAAGGAAGCCGGATAAACCCGGCCTCCTTTTATTTCTATGAATACATTCTGCAAATCTGAACGTTTATGCAATAAAATTCTGTTTGAAGAATTATTGACTTCAGATTTCAGTTTTGTAAGTTATCCTTTCCGGGTAATCGCTAAAAAATCCTCTCAACCGGGAGAAATTCCGGCACGCATAGCCATCAGTATCAGTAAAAAGAAATTCAAACGGGCTGTCAAAAGAAACCGGCTGAAACGACTGACCCGGGAGGCCTATCGTCTGCATAAAACCTCCGCTTTCGAAAACCGGCTTTTTCCTACGCTGGATATTCTTTTTATTTACCTGGACCATACGGAATGGAAATATACAAAAATTGAAAAAGCGATCCGGAATTCATTGCAAAAAATCACACAGCATTTCGACAATGCTTCCTGCCATGAATGAAATTTATAAATATATCAGGCATTTTGTCATATATTTATTGTTGATACCCATTCGTTTCTATCAACATTGCATTTCTCCGCTAAAACCACCGACCTGCCGCTACACCCCTACCTGCTCCCAATATGCCATTGAAGCTTTACGCAAACACGGTCCGATAAAAGGCTTATGGCTGGCGTTGAAAAGAATACTTTCGTGTCATCCGTGGGGAGGAAGCGGTTATGACCCTGTCCCCTGACAGAAAAATAAAAAACTTCTTTAAAACATCTAATTCAGAGGATTCATAACGCGATTATTTTCTATTTTCCGGTGAAAACTGTATCTTCGCTTGATTAACTGAACATACATTAATCCACAACGGATTGTCAATCTGTAAATATGCATTAATATAAAAATAATGAAAACGAGAAAATTTCTAATTGTAACTTTCGGACTTATCTTGCTATCGCTGGGAATCATTTCCTTAAAAAGCGATGACCGGAACTTTGAAATTAGCAAACAATTGAATATTTACGCAACCCTTTTCAGGGACGTCAATATGTTCTACGTCGATGAAACCAATCCCGGAGACCTGGTAACGGAAAGTATAAACTCGATGCTTAAATCTCTGGATCCGTATACGGTATATTATCCCGAATCCCAAATGGAGGATGTCAAATTGATGACGACGGGAGAATATGCAGGTATCGGTTCCATCATCAGCCAGAAAGGAGAAAACGTCATTATCCGGGAACCGTATAAAAATTCTCCGGCGGATAAGGCAGGACTCCTTCCGGGAGATATCATTCTCGCCATCGACGGAAATTCCATAAAAGGAAAAACGACGGCCGATGTCAGTGAGATACTGAAAGGACAACCGGGTAAAGAAATTGTTATAAAAATCCGCAGGGAAGGAGACGCAAAACCGTTAGAGAAAAAGGCAATACGCGAAAAAATACAGCTTCCGAGTGTACCGTACTACGGTATGACCGATCACAAAATCGGTTATATTTACCTGAACAGTTTCACGGACAAAGCCGCTGCGGACGTTCGCAAAGCCATTATCGAACTGAAAAACCAAGGTGCCGAATCCTTGATTTTCGATTTGAGAGGCAATAGCGGAGGTTTATTGGATCAAGCCGTTGAAATCTGCAATTTTTTCCTCCCGAAAGATTCCAAAATCGTAGATACCCGAGGCAAAGTCAAACAATGGGACAAAGAGTATATCGCGGCCAAAAATCCCATTGTACCGGATATGCCGCTGGTTGTTCTGATCGACAGAGGTTCGGCATCTGCTGCAGAAATCGTATCAGGGGCACTGCAAGATTATGACAGAGCCGTTCTCGTGGGCGAACGCTCTTTCGGCAAAGGACTCGTACAGACAGTGAGAGATCTGGCTTATAATACAAAAGTAAAAATAACGACGGCCAAATATTATATTCCGAGCGGCAGATGTATCCAGGCACTGGATTATTCCCACCGTAATCCGGACGGCAGTGTCGGAAAAGTTCCCGATTCCCTTATCACAGAATATGCCACAAAAGCAGGACGTAAGGTATATGACGGAGGTGGAATAACACCGGATGTAAAAATCGAGCCCAAAGAATTTGCCCGGATTACACAGGAGTTAGTACTCCGGGACATTTGTTTTGATTTTGTAAATTCTTATGCCATCAAAAATCCGGCTATAGCTCCTATCCAAAACTTTGTAATTACGGATGACATTTACAACCAGTTTATCAATTACCTGAAAGAGAAAAATTTCTCATACGAAACAGAATCCCAACAAATATTGGAAAAACTGATCAAAACGGCTAAAGCGGAGAAATTCTACGATATGGCGAAATCCCAACTGGACAGCTTGCAACAGGATTTTACGCATTCCATTGACAGAGACATGCAGATTTTCAAAGATGAAATAACTTCTTTCCTGGCGGAACAATTCATGCAAAGATATTATTACATGGAAGGTGTTATCGAGTACAAAGTATCGCGTGACCCGGAAGTCAAGAAAGCAATTGAAATCCTTACCGACAGCGAAAATTATAAAAAAATCCTATCCAATAGGTAATCAGTTAAATCAAATGCGGAGAACATCGGTTTCTCCGCATTTTTTTTAATAAATAACAAACACCTTCGCTCCCCCCGAAAAATATATCAATAGCCATACTTGCAGAAAAAACATAAGAATCACGGTCGAATCGTCTTTTTCATTTCTTCATCGAATATTTTTTCAAATTCCTCATATTTAAAGTTTAGCCGTAATTTACGATCATCTGCGATATTGTCTTTCAAAGCTTTTAAAACCTCCATACGGTTCAATTCTATCGCTACATGAATTTGATAGCGTTCTCCCGGTCCTCTGACTATTTTTTCACAAATCACATCCATTTTATTCAATATCCGATGAACAACTTCATAACTCAGAGCCCAAAAACGTCCTTCATCCTCTTGCCGCACACCGATTTCATAGGAAGAGAAATAACGAGCGGAAACAGCTTTTACTATAGCCTGAATATCAGCAGCCAATATAACACGGGCAGATGTAATTGTTTTCTGACGGACAATTTCTTCATCTCCCCCTAATGCCAACGCAGATACACGAAAATAATCGGAATCGGATACATATTCGGGACCGGAACAAGGTCCGGTAACCTCACTCCCGTCCGTTGCGAGAGTCGGTTTCACCGTCTGCTTTTGACTATTACAACCAAAAATCAAAAGGACAAAGACTCCGAATAAATAACACCTATGTTTCATAACTTACTATTTTTTAATCGATATTAAATAATTCTCTATTCCCGACACCGTTCCATACCTTGACCGGTATCAGAAATATTTTCAACCGGGAAAAACTGTATTTACCTGATATTTACAAATTGAATAGGATATGATAAATTATATAAAATATTTCACGGCGATTTTATATACCAAATAAATCGTTCATTTCATTTTGATATCCTGATTCTGATTTGCAACAAATTTATATATAATTTTACATATATAACTTGTTCATACACTAAACTTTACTGATTTTTTTGATTTGAATGTTTTTTAATTCTTACAACTAATGAAATGGAACGATTAATTTATATTTCAACATACTAAATATCAACATATTAATCATACAAACATCCATATTTAAATTCCATAATCAATTGTAAGTAATCAAATACCTGCAACCATGGCATAACAGAATTTACCATGAAAATAGAAATGAAAATCTCTGATCCGAATTGGGGCCTACAATCAACAGAACTTCTGTAACAATGCTGAATTATATAGTACTTTCAATTGCAAATTTCCAATTGAAATCTACCTGAAAAAACTTATAAATGAATAAATTCAATTAATATTTGCTTTTATGCAAATGAATGTTGAAATTCGTAAATTCAGAGTAATTTAATCCTTCAACATATGAAAAGATTTGTTCTTCTATTTGTTCTATGCAGTAGTATACAGCTAATTGCACAAGAATACCACCCCGAAGAAGCCTATTACGGCAGTGCATTCTGGGAACCGGATTCCTTGGGTAATCACCGGATTATCGTACGGATAAATGAAAAAACGGATATCGCACGGGCAGTTCTCCCTTGGAGAAGAAGAGATTCGGAACCGGAGAAAAAAGGCATGATCATTGTGGATGCAAATACAGGCAAAAAAATCGATAACTTTTACAGGGAAAATATCAATTCCGAATGCGGTACGATTTTATTCCAACCGCAGACTGTTCCCGGAGAATATTACATTTACTACATGCCTTACCACTCTTCCGGGGGACCTTATCCCCGGGTAAATTATCCCCGGGAAATAAACCGGGCGGCATCAGCCTGGGTTGCTAAGGCACAAAAAGCCATCGAAAGCAAACAGGCTATCCCGGAAACAAAACTGATACAGTTTCAATCCCGAGGGACATTCAACAGTTTTTATCCCATGGAAATTGTCGCTACTGAAGCAGAAAAAGAAAAACTGCTTCAAAACTATCCGGATAAAAATTACCTGATATTTCCGGAAGACCGGCAACATCCGATAAAAATGTACAAACAAATACCTTTCCGCTGGACAATACAAGGAGCCCGGGAATCATTCTGGGCAGAAGCCGATCAAAACGAATACTTCGTTTTTCAATTGGGCATATGGGCCTTGCATAAAAATATGGAAAACGTAAAGGTCGAATTTACTTCTTTACAAGGCAATGGCAACAATATCCCCGCATCTGCGTTTACTTGCTTTAATACCTCCGGAACGGATTGGTTACAAAGACCTATGGACATCAGTTACCGGATACCGGAAAATGAAGTGCGTCCGCTGTGGATCGGGTTACAAATACCTACAGGTATAAAACCCGGAGTCTACAAGGGAAAAATTACCGTTTCAGCAGTTGGGACCGAATCACAATCCGTAAATATCAATATCCGGATTTCAGACCGTATTTTAACCGACCACGGCGACAGCGATATCAACCGTTTATCGCGTCTGCGCTGGCTGAATTCGGAACTGGCCTGCAATAACGATATCGTGCGCCCTTTTATTCCTTTATCCGTCAACGAGCGCACCATACGTTGCTTAGGACGTTCCGTAAAATTAAACGAATACGGCCTTCCGGAGGCAATATCCAGCTACTACACGGAAGAAATGACGGCAATCGGTTCGAAAGCGACACCTATACTTCAAGCCCCTTTTCGTTTTATCCTGGAACAAAACCGTAAAATCATTCCGTGGCAAAACAAATCATTCCGTTTCGTTCAAAAAGAACAAGGGAAAACAAGCTGGGAATCTCTCAATAAGGCCGGAAATATCGGGATAAAATGCGAGGCGAATATGGAATTCGATGGATTCATGGAATATAAAATAACCCTCAAAGCCGAAGAAACGACCGCATTGAACGATATCCGGCTTGAAATTCCGATGAATGCTCAAATTGCAGAATACTGGCTCGGCATGGGACATATCGGATCAGTCGTTCCCAACCGGTACGAATGGAAATGGGATGTCCGGAAAAACCAGGAAGGTTTCTGGATCGGGACAACGAATGCAGGATTACATTGTGTATTCCGGGATGAAAATTACATCCGCCCATTAAATACGAATTTTTACCATTCCAAACCGCTGATTATTCCGGAATGTTGGAATAATCGAGGAAAAGGCGGTATTAAATTTGTACGTAAAGGAAAAGAAATGCTGGTCCAGACCTATAGCGGCAACCGCACTTTAAAAAAGGGAGAAGAAATAACGTTTATCTTCCTGACTTCCGTAACCCCGTTTAAACCGATCGACACGGAAAAACAATGGCATGACCGGTATTTACATAGTTACGAGCCGATCAGTCGTGTTGTAAACGAAGGCGCTAATACGATCAATATCCATCACGGGACAGCCATTAACCCTCACATCAATTATCCGTTTTTCCGCCCGGATTATATGAAAGCATATATAGACGAAGCACACGGGAAAGGATGTAAAGTGAAAATATATTACACCGTACGGGAATTAACAAACCGGGCGCCGGAAATCTGGGCCCTGCGCTCATTAGGCCATGAAATATTCTCTGCAGGTCCGGGCAACGGCTATTCCTGGTTACAGGAACATTTGGGAGAGGACTATATCGCTGCCTGGTTTGTCGAGAAATACAAAGACGCTGCCATTGTTAACTCGGGTGTATCCCGCTGGCATAATTTCTATGTAGAAGGCTTAAACTGGCTCGTTAAAAACGTAGGAATAGACGGCTTGTATATCGATGACCTGGCTTTCGACCGGACCACGATGAAACGCATCCGCAAAATTCTGGATGCCGGTTGTCCTGAACCCCGTATCGATTTACATTCTGCAAACCAATTCAATGAAAAAGACGGCTATATCAACAGTGCCTGCTTATACATGGAACATATGCCCTACCTCGACCGCCTGTGGCTGGGTGAATACTTCGACTATAACGCCGGACCGGACTACTGGCTTACAGAAGTCTCCGGCATACCTTTCGGAATGATGGGTGAAATGCTACAGGACTGCGGAAATCCGTGGAGAGGAATGATATACGGCATGACGTCCCGCCTCCATTGGGAAGGATGCGAGATTGCCCGGCACATCTGGAAAGCATGGGATAATTTCGGCATAAAAGGAAGCCGCATGGTGGGTTATTGGGTTTCTTCAAATCCGGTAAAAACAAATAAAAAAGATATTTTAGCAACCACATACATAAAAGACGGGAAAGCCATGATCGCAATTGCAAGCTGGGCAAAGAAAGACTGTGAAGTAAAACTGGATATCGACTGGAAAAAATTAGGTCTGAATGCCCAAACGACAAAACTGTATGCCCCTGAAATTCCCCAATTTCAGCCGGCAGCCGATTTTGATCCGAACAAACCGATACAGATTCCCGAAGGCAAAGGCTATTTACTGATACTTGAAACAAATAACAACAAATAAAACCGATATGCATTACCTATCCATTCTCATTCTCACATTGTTCTTCTTTTCCGGATTACACGGACAAGATTGGAAACCTTATGACAATCAAAGTAAGAAACAAAAAAACCTGGAAAAGTACGACTACATTTATTTGCTGGACAGCACCGGTGTAAATGTTACGGAAAACGGTTCAGGCTCGTTTGCCATCCGGCAAGTCATTAAAATTCAAACACCGGCAGGGGCTCTGAAAAACCGGATCATACGCTATGACTACGATCCCCTCACCGCTTATGCAGAATTTAAAAGCGTAAAGATATACAAGCCCGATGGACGGGTCATCGAACTGGATCCGGCAAAATCATATGATTATGCGGCTCCGGCAAGGGCTATTTATTGGGGAGCCAGACAAATTATGATTGAACCGGGACGTTTGGATTGCGGAGATATCATCGATTATGAAATATCCAAAAAAGGTTTCACTTACGCTCTTTTAGCTGCAAATGACGACGAAGAACGATTTATTCCGCCGATGCGCGGACAATTCTACGACATCGTCCCTTTCTGGAGCAATCAACCGGCAATACACAAAGTCTATAGAGTAAGTATTCCCCAGGAAAAGGAAATGCAATACGAATTTTACCAGGGGAAATGCACTTCTTCCGCCAGAATCGAAGGAGACCGTAAAATTTTCACCTTCGTTTCCGACAACATACTGCCTTTCCCTAAAGAGCCCAACATGCTGGACCTTTACGACGTCGCTCCGAAATTAATGATGTCAACAACAGCCGATTGGAAAGCCAAATCGCGATGGTTCTATAAAGTCAATGAAGACTACGGGAGTTTCGAAGCTACCCCGGAAGCACAAGCAAAAGTAAATACATTGATTAAAAATTGCCGTTCTGAAATGGAAAAAATTGCCGTTCTGACCCATTGGGTCGCCGATAATATGCGTTATTCGGGTATTTCTATGGGCAAAGGGGAAGGCTATACATTACACAATACACAAATGAATTTCACTGACCGCTGCGGCGTATGTAAAGACAAAGCCGCATTGCTCATTTCCATGCTGCGCATGGCCGGATTTGAAGCTTATCCGGCCATGACAATGGCAGGCTCCCGGGTAGAATCCATCCCGGCAGACCATTTCAACCACAGTGTAGCCGTAGTAAAACTTTCAAACGGGACATATATGCCGCTGGACCCCACATGGGTACCATTTTTAAGAGAATTATGGTCCAGTGCGGAACAACAGCAAAATTACCTGCCCGGTTTGCCGGAAGGCTCCGATTTACTGATTACGCCGGTGTCCGATCCCGAAAACCATTATTTCAAATTAAATATTACGTCAAATCTGGACAGTAAAGGGACTCTGACCGGAGAATTTACAGTGGAAGCCGAGGGACAATCCGACGGAAGTATACGCCGGATATTTACCGGAAGATTTATGAGCGAATGGAAAAACTACCTCGAAAAAGAATTGCTGAATGTTTCTCCCCGTGCCTCCTTACTGAGTGTGGATTACGGCAAAGACCCCAAAAATTATACGGCTGCCCCGATCAAAATCAAAATGAAATTTTCAATTCCCAACTATGCAATAACCGGAAAAGACATTCTGATATTCAAACCTATGGCTCTGAATAATTTATACAACAGTGTACGTTCTTACTTGCGTATCAATACCCAATTGGAAGAACGCAAATACGGTTTTAAAGATGCCTGCTCCCGGCAAATCCTACTGAATGAAAAAATAAACCTGCCGGAAGGATACAGAATGATTCAAAATAAAAAAGAAGACCATTTCACAAGTCCCGCAGCCGATTTTTCAGGCTATTTAAAACAGGAAAATAATTCTATCTTATTAAATAACAACCTGAAACTCAAGAAAAGAGTTTATGAAGCAGAAGATTGGGACGGTTTCAGAACAGCTGTCAATACGCATAAATCATACGGAAAAGAGTTGATTTTAGAAAAAATAAAATAAGTATATAGATTATACTTAAAATAAATGGATTACAATTAATAATATAATGTGATGAAAAAAATAAAATATACTATATTACTGATTATTTGTATTCTTTCCATATCCACAGTCAGCAAAGCACTTCCGGAAGCTGAATTTACAAAATTGTTGAAGGAATATACATATAAACTCGACGGAAGCCTTGAATTACATTACAGTAAAATATTGAAAATCAATTCTCATATTGCATTCAATAATTTATATGGAGAGACATTCGTCGTATACAATCCGGCTTTTCAGGAATTGAAAATCAACGAATCCTATACGAAGCAAGCCGGAGGAAACATTGTAAAAACACCTCAAAATGCATTTAATGAAGTACTTCCCCGTGCCGCAAGCGGAGCTCCATACTATAATCATTTGAAAGAGATGGTTATAACCCATACAGGACTTGAAATAGGAGCGACTATTTATTTGGATTATACGCTATTCAGCAAACCAGTATCCTATAACTGTATTGATATAGATGAAATCTTACAGGAAGCATGTCCGATAAAAGAATATACCGTCATTCTCAATATTCCCGCCGATCAGGAATTAAACTACACTTTGTGCAATCTATCGGCAAAACCGAAAATAACAACCCAAAACGGTATCAAGCAATATCGCTGGACATTCAAAAATATTCCCGCTGCATCTCAGGAAGCTTTTCAACCGGTCAACCGGGAAAATAAACCGAGATTTATCGCCTCCGGAAATAAATCCTGTAAAGAAGCCCTGGAGATATTAAAGAGTAAAATCCAACCGGTATTATCTCCCGAAAACACGGCCTTTGCCCAAAAATTGGCTGAAAAAGCAGAAAATGAAAGAGAAAAAGTATTTTGCATTCAAAACTATATGGTCAATCAGGTAAATACAATTGACCTGTCGTTGGAAAACACAGCCTATACTTTACGTACTCCGGATGAAGTACTCCAAACTTCCTACGGTACAAAAGCAGAGAAAACGGCATTATTTGCAGCCCTGCTGAAAGCCAACGGGCTCACACCCGAGCCGGTAGCCGTTTATCCCGGGAATTTAAAAAACAAGTCCAAAGGAATCAATACCATACAAGAACTTAAAATAAAAGTCAATGCCGACAAACATCCTCTATTCCTTTCTGCTATGTATCAACCGGCAGAATCATTGGAATTAAGAGGTGGTAAAGACGAAATCTGGCTATTGTCGGATTCCGGTATACGGCCCTTGACGGTAATACAAAGCGAAGGGCAAATCCGCTGTCAGGCAGATATCATTTTAAAACCCACAGAAACGACTGCTAAAGGTATTATAGACATCCAGGGCGGTCTCCTGCCTATGGCATCAAAAAACAGCCTGGAAAAGCATATAAAAGCTTTTTCAGAGCCATTCGGTCAAACAACGGAATCACAAATCAGTTCCGAATCGGCGGTCAACTATCGTTTGAGCTTTAAAGCCAACTCACCTTTGGTATCTCAGGACGGATACATCGTATACAATCTACCGGAAACGGAACAAGGCATAAAAAGTTGGGAAATGTCCCGGCTCAACACCGACAGAAAATCGACATTGGAAATTCCATACCTAATCACAGAAACTTATGATTATCTCCTTTCTATTGAACCCGGGATCGAATTTAAAAGCAATCCTGTAGAAATCAAAAAACAAAACAAAATCGGATCTGTAAATATCCGAATCCGTCAAATCAATAACACAATTCAGGTTCATAAAGAAATCCAACTGTCCAAAAATACAATCACTCCGGCAGAATATGGAGATTTCAGAGCATTATTGACAGAATGGCAAAATCCGCTGGGACAAAAATTAATCTTTAAGAAAAACGATATAAATAAATAAATCGGATAAAATACGGCATGGAATTCAGATTCCATGCCTAATCAATACCCCACAGATCTTGCGGATATCTGAATTCCAAAAGGCTGTGGGGTATTGATTTTTATAATTAAAGAAAAACATCATATATAATATCTTATCCATCTGTAATATAATTCGTTTCATTCAAAATG
This sequence comes from Culturomica massiliensis, assembly GCF_900091655.1. NCBI lineage: Bacteria > Pseudomonadati > Bacteroidota > Bacteroidia > Bacteroidales > Odoribacteraceae > Culturomica > Culturomica massiliensis. Next base: position 3,255,530 of record NZ_LT594621.1, on the reverse strand, counting down.
CTGAAAATCGCCCGATCTTTTAAATTAAAAAATTGATTTACAAACAGTTATACCATTCACCCTATCTTATAAAATACAATACTTATATTTGAATTCAAGATTTTTCCCACACTCCGCAAAAGCCCTTTATCAGCCTCACAAACCGAACGCCTGTATTACAGGTTGAACCCATCGAATGAAAAATTTAAGTAGCAAGATACCTTACCACCATTGAAAAGAAGAATACAGAGCCTTTCCCGGCTGAAATTTGAAGGAATAATAAATACTGTTTCATACTTAAAAGAACGATTAAAATCCCTTTAAAAACGGCTCCATACAGAATATTAAAAACCGAAATCCAACAGTATCGGTCAACTTATCAGGGAAGTATCGGGATGGAAATAAACATATACCATTTCAGCTTTTTTTATGCCGACCACAGTAGCCAATTCTGCAATAGAGGCTTTCTTTATGTTCTCTACGGATTTAAAATGCCGGACCAACTGTTCCTCGCTTTTGCCACCGATTCCTTTAATAGAATTTAATTCACTCTTAGTCAGCGGTTTCTCTCTTAATTGACGATGAAAAGTAATGCCGAAACGATGAGCTTCATCCCGGATATGCATCAATGTCTTCAAAGCGATTGAATTTTTAGCCAGCAAATAAGGATCTTTATCTCCCGGATAATAAACCTCCTCCATCCTTTTGGCCAAACCGATGACCGGAACCTTACCGTACAAATCCAGTTTTTTCAAGCTATTTACAGCCGAATGCAACTGTCCTTTCCCTCCGTCGATAACAATCAGATCCGGTAACTCGCGGCCTTCATCCAACACACGTTTATAACGTCTGAAAATAATTTCTTCCATAGAAGCAAAATCGTCCGGTCCCTCAACTGTTTTCACGTGGAACTTACGATATTCCCTTTTAGCCGGTTTCCCGTCTATAAAAACCACACAGGAAGCCACTGGATTGGTCCCTTGTGTATTCGAATTATCGAAACATTCCATCCGGTGAGGAATTGCCGGCAATTTCAATTCAGTTTTAATCGTTTTCAAAATGTTGAATTTTGAATCTTCCTTCACAACTGCCCGTTGGCGATCTTTGTCCAGCTTAAAATAAGCCACATTTCGTTCCGAAAGCTCCAAAAGTTGTTTCTTATCTCCTATTTTAGGTATAACATATTGTAAACCAGATAATTGAATATCCGGAAGAAAAGGAACAATGATTTCTTTAGATTCACTGCGCATCAATTGACGGATCTCATAGATAGCAAAAGAAAACAAAGCCTCTTTATCCTCGTCCATCTTCTTCTCCAATGCTATAGTATGAACCTGATTGATGGCCCCATGCACAATCCGTAAATAATTTATATAAGCATAGCGCTCGTCTTCCAAATAAGAAAAAACATCGATATTATTCAGAGATGTACTGACAATCGTTGATTTAGACTGATAATTACGCAAAGCTTCTACAGACTCTTTCATAAACTGGGCCTTCTCAAACTGCATGTCAGTGGCATACTTTTTCATACGGCCCGTCATAAATTCGATCACCTGGGAAACATTTCCTTTTAAGATATTCCGGATATTGACAATAAATTCGTTATACTCTTCTTCCGAAACATTACCGACACAAGGCCCCAGGCAATTTCCGATATGATACTCCAAGCAAACCCGGAATTTACCGGCAGCAATAGTTGCAGGAGACAATTGCAAATTACAATTGCGCAGTTTATACAATGAATTGATCAGAGACATCAGCATATGAGCAAAGCGACCAGAAGTATAAGGTCCGAAATATTCAGATCCGTCCCTCACCAAACGCCTGGTAATAAATACCCGCGGGAAATACTCTTTTTTTATACAAATCCAGGGATAAGTCTTATCATCTTTGAGTAAAATATTATAGCGGGGCTTGTATTTTTTAATCAGATTGTTTTCAAGTAATAAAGCATCCTGCTCCGTATCAACGACAATATAACGTAAATCATTGATTTTACGAACCAATAATAACGTCTTATTAGATTGATTTGTTTTATTAAGATAAGATAATACTCTGTTCTTTAAATTTTTAGCCTTACCTATATAAATAATATTACCCGAAGCATCAAAATATTGATAAACTCCGGGTTGTGCCGGTAATTTACTGATCTTTTCCCGTAAAGCGTCATCATACAAAGCCATACCTTGTCCAATTAATCATTTATATGAATTGCCGTTATAGCGTTAATCGGCAATAAAATCAAACTTATTAAAATCGAACAAACCCTTTTCTCCGATCTTCAATTCAGGAATTACCAAAAGAGACATAAAAGCAAGAGTCATAAACGGAGATTTTAAGATACAACCTGATCTTTTCAATTCTTCATTTAAAAAATTATAACGTTCTGCGACATGCTCCGCAGGTTGATCCGTCATTATTCCGGCTATCGGCAAAGACAATACATGTATGCCGTTTTGATTCTTCACAGCTAAACCACCTTTCAATCCGATAACCCGATTGATCACCTCTGCCAAATCCGCATCAGTTACTCCTACGGCCAAGAGATTATGAGAATCATGAGCGATTGTTGTTGCAAACGCTCCTTCTTTCAACCCGAATCCCCGAATAAATGCAATCTGAGGTTTTCGATTTGCATAACGATTCAAATAAACAATTTTCAATATATCCTGAGAAAGATCTGATTCCAGGTTATTGAGCGGAACCGAAGGAAGATTATATTCGTACTTTGCCGTTACAATTTCATTTTCCTTAATTTGTATGACAGGTATATGCTCCATAGTCACCGGCTTTTGCAAATCCGTAAATGAAATCAAATCGTGTTGAAAACAATTCAACCCCTCATAATTCAACCGATTTTGATTCGACAGATCGGGAAAAACCGTCAAATTATACTTTTCGATACCATCAATATAAGTAGACAATATACGGAATGACTCCAAATTTTCGACTATTACGAAATCTGCATCATCGCCTTTTCGAAGCATACCGACAGGTAAATGATAATGTTCTATCGCATTTATTGAAGCAATTTTCAAAACATCAAACAAATCATACCCCAAACGAATAGATTCTTTCACCAACCTATCGATTTCACCATTACGCAGAATATCGTCCGGATGAGCATCATCTACACAGAACATCAAACGATCGGGATACATTTGAATCAATGGATGCAGATTTTGAAAATTTTGAGCAGCACTTCCTTCCCGAATGATAATTTTCATTCCTGAAGCAATTTTTTCCAATGCCTCCTCCAAACTCACACACTCATGATCCGTAGAAATACCGGCTTCAGCATAGGCTTTCAATTCATACTTATTTAAACCAGGTGCATGTCCGTCAACCGGCAATTTCCGGTTCCGGGCAATTTCTAATTTCCGTATCACCTCCGCATCCTTTTGCAATACCCCAGGAACATTCATCATCTCTGACAAAGCCACAAACTGATCATGTCCAGACAAAGCCAATATATCGTCAGAGGTTAATTCACTCCCGGCAGAATCAAATGGAGTTGCCGGTACACAGGAAGGAATTCCGAAAAATATTTTAATCTCAGCTTTCGTTGCATTTTCCAACATAAACCGCACACCGGCTATTCCCATCACATTGGCAATTTCATGCGGATCGTTTACGACAGCTACGGTTCCTCTCCGAATAACCATCTTTGAAAATTCGACAGGGATCAGCATAGAGCTTTCAATATGCACATGAGCATCGACAAAACCGGGAAGAATGAAACAATCATATTTCTTATTCGTAGGCAGAATTTCTGAAATTTTTCCATCGGGAGAAATTAAAATTTCTCCCGGATAAATCCGCCGTTCAAAAACATCTACAATATTTCCTTCTACTTTCTTCATAATACATCAAAGAAAAAAAAATGTTTCACGTGGAACATTCAAAAAAGGTGCGACTACCTGCCCATCAAAATTAACAATACATTGATATCAGCCGGAGAAACACCGCTGATCCGGGAAGCTTGCCCAATGGTACGAGGCTGAATCTTCGATAACTTTTGCCGGGCCTCAATTGACAAATTTGTCAGTTCATCGTAATTAAATTTTCCTGCAATAACCAAATTTTCCAAACGAGCCAATTTATCAGCAATCATTTTCTCTCTTTCAATATAACCGGAATATTTAATCAAAATCTCCGCCGCTTCCAAAATTTCATCCCGGATAGAATGCTCGGATACAAATTCTTTCAAAGGACTAAAATGATTCAATAAATCAAAAAGAGAAACCTGAGGACGTCCGAGTACATCCGTCAATTTAACACTTTGCCGCAAAGAAGCCGATCCGATCGAAACCAAATAATCATTGATCACATCCGGTTTAACACTAGAATTTCGAATAAAATCAATCAAAATGTCTCTTTTATTCAATTTATCAATAAAAATATTATATCTATCTTGATTAACTAATCCTAGGGCATAGCCTTTAGGCGTCAAACGGACATCGGCATCATCCTGACGCAACAAAATACGATACTCAGCCCGGGAAGTAAACATCCGGTATGGCTCATCCACTCCTTTAGTCACCAAATCATCAATCAAAACACCGATATAGGCTTCGTCACGCTGGAGAACAAACTCCTGGTCCGAATGCAAAGACAAATGTGCATTAATACCGGCCATCAATCCCTGAGCTGCCGCTTCTTCATATCCTGTCGTTCCGTTTATCTGACCGGCAAAATAAAGTCCTGCCATTCGTTTCGTCTCCAAAGTATGATAAAGCTGAAGCGGCGGAAAATAATCATATTCGATAGCATAACCGGGACGATAAATCCTCACATGCTCAAAACCTTCTACCAGACGAAGCCCTTTCAACTGCACATCCCAGGGTAAAGAAGAAGAAAAACCGTTCAAATAAAATTCAGTCGTCGTTTCCCCCTCCGGCTCCAAAAAAAGATGATGACTGTTGCGGTCCGAAAAAGTATTTAATTTAGTCTCTATACTCGGACAATAACGCGGTCCGATACTCTGAATGGTTCCATTGAATAAAGGACTGTCTTCAAAACCTTCCCGAAGGGCATGATGAACACATTCGTTCGTATAAGCCATGTAACAAGACCTTTGAACCAAAGTATTCACATAATCAAAATTCAAATAAGAAAAACGGTGGAAATCGTTATCTCCGCTTTGTTCAGTCAATTTTGAAAAATCAACACTCCGGCCATCGATCCGGACAGGAGTCCCTGTTTTCATACGCCCCGTCTCAAATCCCAATTCCTTTAACTGGGCTGTAAGCCCATAAGAAGAAGGTTCCCCAATTCTTCCACCGGGAAAACTCACATTTCCGACATGCATCAAACCATTTAAAAACGTCCCGTTTGTCAAAATAACCCGCTCTGCCCTAAAATCGACCCCCAAAGCAGTCTTCACGCCTATAACCCTGTTTTCCTGCGTCAACAAACCTATTACATCATCCTGCCATAAATCAAGATTATCCGTATTTTCCACAATAGAACGCCAGGTAGCCGAAAATTTCATCCGGTCACATTGAGCACGCGGACTCCACATTGCCGGTCCTTTCGACCGGTTTAATATCCGAAACTGAATAGAACTCCGATCCGTAACTATAGCCGTCATTCCGCCCAATGCATCTATTTCCCTGACTATCTGACCTTTAGCTATACCACCAATGGCAGGGTTACAGGACATTTGAGCTATCTTATTCATATCCAATGTAATAAGTAGTGTCTTCGATCCCAGATGTGCAGCGGCACAAGCCGCTTCACATCCTGCATGACCCGCCCCTACGACAATAACATCATAATCGGGTAACAAATTTGCCATTTTAAAGCGTTTTAAGAAGTTCTAAGCAAATATTTTCATTCAGACGCATAATTTTACTATCTGCATCTGTTTTATCTTTATAGCCTATTAAATGAAGCACAGAGTGACAAATCACCCGATGAAACTCATTTTCAAATCCGGATTGAAACTGAAGAGAATTAGAATAAACAGTATCGAGGCTAATAAAAACATCCCCGGAAAGAAGGTCTCCCTCACAATAATCAAAAGTAATTACATCCGTGTAATAATCGTGGGATAAATAGTTACGATTAACATCCAGGATATAATCATCAGAACAAAAAATAAAAGACAATGCACCTATCTTTTTCGAATAATAAACAGCTATTGAATCAAGCCATTTATTAATCAGAGCTTCTGAAAAAAAAACAGGATATTCTACACCCTCTTTAAAAAACAAAACCTCCCTCATCAGAATAAGGATTACAAATTGAAAACCAAAGTCACTTTCGAACCGTCGTTTTCAAATACGAGTTCGTCAGTCAGGGTTTTCATCAAATAAAGTCCCCGTCCGGCATCTTTTGTCAGATTATCGGGCAAAGTAGGATCAGGAATATGCGTATAATCAAAACCTTCACCTTCATCAGCCACAGAGACATAAAATTTCTCCGGATCCATCCAGGCTTCAAGAGTCACCAGTTTGTCCGCCGACAGTTTATTTCCGGATAAAATAGCATTATTCACTGCTTCAATCACAGACAAACTAATCTTTCCAAAAAGTTCAGGCTGCAAATTGAAAGTTTCCGTAAAACTTTCAATAAAATTCTCAACTTTGATAATATTTCCGATTTCAGACGGAATAGATAATTCTGCTTTATTCATCACCAAGCTTGATATAATAATTATTGTACAAACTCTTAAAATAAGGATTCAATTTCATATCCGATTTATTTAGATCAGTTTTCACCATACGAATACGACGTTCTGCCGATTTAAAATATGCTTCCGGTCGTTTATATTTCATCTCTGTAGCCGTCACTGACTTTCTTTTCTCTTCATATTCTTCCCTTTCCTTAGAAGCTTTTTCAGAAAGAAGTAATTTATTATAAACCTGATTATTTCTATACATCAAATTATCCGAAATCGAATAATTAGACAAATCCCGGATATTATCATCCAGAAGTTGATTGATTTCGTTCAATAATTGCCTTTCAGCCGGAGAAAGAGTAGCAGCTTGTGACATAAAATCATTCAGACTTTTTCTAAAAAGTTCATTTTCCCGAATCATATTACTGACACCTTGCTGTAAAGGTTTACCTTTTTCCCCGTTTTTCATTTGAGAAATTAAATTTTCCAATTGTTTTTTCAAACCACTCTGAATTTTTTTCATCCCTTCATACCCCTCTTTTCCACTTCCCTGACCTTCCCCGTTTCCTTTCTTCCCCTTCTGATCAGAACCCTTACCGGAACCTTTACCCTCTGATTGACTCTTTTGCAAAGCATCACTCAACGCCAAAGCCATATCATTCAAATAGCTGATAATATACTGCTGTTCTCTGGACAACTCGCTACGCTTATTATTTTGAATATAACCAGGCAACAAACCGAATTTAATTTCTATATCGTAAAATTTATCACTCAATACCGAAGCTAACATCAAATTACTTTTCGCCAAAAGAGACAAACTGTCTTTGACAATCTTATATTCCATTTTTTTCAAATCCTGCAACCGACCTAATTCATTATAACGCGCGCTTTGAGCAGGAGTTTCCGAGAACTGTTTTAACAACTCTTCCTGAGATAACGAAATTACTAAAATATTTTGAATAATCAATTCAATATCATTCTCAGGAATTGACATTTTCGTAAAATTTTGTTGCCGTTGCTCTTCCAACTCTTTGGAAATTTCCCCGGATTTTTCCTTTATATCTTCAGATGTCTTTGAATTGTCTTTCTTATTCGAAATATTATCTTTTTGTTTATCAATCATTTGTGACAATTCACTAAAATCATCACTCATTTTTTTCAAATCAAAAGGTTTTGATAACTGCTGATTATCATTCAACATTCGATCATAATTATTCCTGATATTTTCTAACTTATTTTTTAATTCATTATTTATTTTATTCAAGGAATCCCTACTCAAATCGTTCGATTTCAACGCTTCCTCCAAATTTTTCTGAGACTGTTTAAAGCCATCGAATTGTTGGGAAAGCATGTGATGCTGTTCTTCTACCTGATAACGTTTCAATAATTCAATATTCCGATCCAACTCTTCACTCATTTGATCAAAACTAAGCTTCATCTTTTCATCCAAATCCTGAAACTTATCTTTGGAAAATTCATCGGATAACCTGGAAAATTCATCCATCAGTTTTTTCATCTCGTCATCCATAATTTTATCCAAAAGCTCCTGAATCTTTTCCTGCTTAGATATCAGAATACTGTCCTGACTGGTAAAACTATTATTAAGAGCCGATTTCTTCAAATGGTCTTCCTGAACTTTGTGCAGAAGTTTGTCAAGTTTTTCTTTTTTCTCAACAATATCTTTCGCTAATTGTTGTTTCTCCCAATTATCAACGGAATTATCCAGCATTTTTTTCTGAAGATCCTTAACTCCCGAAACAATGTCTTTTGCCAATTTCTCAGCTTCATTCAAAGAATTGTTTACCTGAGCATTTACTTCTGCATTATAATCAAATATCGCATTCAAATCCGGAATCAGGTATTCTTTTGAATCCGAACGGGTACTCTTGGGACCGGAAATGCAATCATTATCAAAAACCTCAAAAAAGTAATCAATTTTTGTCTTATCCATACCCGCAAACTCCGCAAAATCAAATTCAAAATAAAACTCCTGCGTATTCGTATTCTTTAAAATATTGACAGGTACAACCGTATTTGTTTTTCCATTCATTGAATAATTGAAACGCAAAGCTGAAAAACCGTAATCATCGGTAATGATACCATAATAATAAAAAACGGAATTCTTTAATGAGTCCTGCACAACAGATAATTGAATACCCGGATACAGATCGGGTATACAGGTCACGTTAAAAGTAATTAATTTTTTTCGGCTAAAATAACGATTGGAACCGTATAACACATACTCAGCAGAACTTCTGATGTCCTTTGAAAAAACAACATTCGAATTATTTTTCAACTTTAAAGGCATCAATTGTCCCCCTGTTTGTCCTATAAAAAGAGAGTCGACAGAAGACAAATGGACATCAAATTTCAAGACAGAACCGAAAAGAACCCTGAAATCTGCAATATTTTTCAATAATTCCGGCTTAAGTCCTGTATAAGCCGGAGAAATCAGATTAACCTGATAATCCGTTATCTCCGGAGAAGGCAATACATTGATCTGAAAAGAACGACTTTCAACACCCGATGTTTTAAAAGAAAAACGTATATCGTTATTCACGACATCAAAATCGTAAACAAACACGGAATCCTTCCTATTCATGTAAAATTCACCCCCGCCAAAACAAACGAATACATTATCATCCGGCAAATATTCGTTTTTTACCAGCAACTGCAATTGAAACGGTTTCCCATATTCCACATTTAAAGATTCATTCAATAAATGAAAATCGATATTCATTCCGGGAACCGATACTTCCTGATAATTTGAGAAATCTGCGTAAATACGCAAAAAAAATTTATGACTACCAAACAATACAAAAATCAGAAACAAAGTACTCACGATAAACCGGAAACATTTTTTCCGAAAAGGTACGAAAACAACAGACCTTTCCGCAATAAGCGATTCATATTTCTGTACAAAAGCAGCTTTCTTCAAATCCGGGTCTCCGGGTACTGCATCAAAACGAAAAGCCAAATGGAATAGAGTAATAAAAATATCCCGCGGTACTTTTACCTCCCGCAAAAATTTTTTTAACAGAAACGACCTCTTAAAATTCCGGGAAATAAAAAACAAAACTACCGGATAGATAAAACAATAAAAAATACCTGTAAATACCCCTGTCCAAAAGAGATAATAGAGAAATGATTTAAAACCGACAGTCAAAAAGGAGCAACGGAATAGAACCCAATACAATAATAAATAGACCAGAATATAGACTAAAAAAATAACAACACCTTTCAACAGATTAAAACCTAACAATTCTAATCCGAAACGATTTAAAAGACGTTTTAAGTTATTTCTTAAACCTTCATATCTATTAATCATCTTCCTTCTCTACACTACCGCAAATATAATAAAGTCTCTAACAATTACTCATAAAAAAGAATATCTTATCGGGCCAACCATATTTCAGGATTTTGTTTATCGGGATCTTGTTTAGTTTTAATAATCCATAACTGAAAATTTAAAATACTCCCTTTTTCAGTATCATAAGCTACTTTTCCGATCGTTTGCTTAGTCGATACTTTTTGTCCCTTTTTTACAACAATATTCACCAAATTAGCATATACCGTAAGAAAATTTCCGTGCCGGACAATTACAGTGTTGTTAAATCCCGGAATCAGTATAATTTCTGAAACCACTCCATTAAAAACAGCCCTTACATCAGCATCCCTCAAAGTTGTTATATTGATACCGTTGTTCGGCATTTTAATCTGTTTATATACAGGATCCGAATTGATTCCGAACTTTTCTGAAATGATTCCCTGATTTACCGGCCAAGGCAATTTACCCTTATTTTTAGCAAAATCATCCGATATCAGTTTTTCTTCCGGAGTCATTTTATAACTACCCGAAGAACCACCGGACTTTTTAGCTTGTTCAGCAATAAGCTTATTTAATTCCCGGGTCAATCGCTCTCTTTTCTTCTGCTCATTCCGTAATTTTCCCGTAATCTCTTTCTCCTTTTTCCGAAAATCCCCGATTATTTGATTTTCATTTTGCTGCTGCTGTGAAAGGTCTTTATTTTTAGCATTGATATCATCCAAAGCTGCATTTTTCTGAAGTATATATTTCTTTAATCTATCATTCCGGATATAAAGTGAATCATTGATCCTCGAAATTTGAGACAGTTGCCGCCGGGAATAATTTTGAATCTGCTCAAAATATTTATAACGGTTATATGCCTGATTAAAATCGGAAGAAGAAAAAATAAACATCAAACGATCCGTCTTATTTCTTTTTTTCCACAAACCGTAAATCAATTTACCGTATAAATCCAGCATAGATTCCCTGTCGGCAATCAACTCTGAAATTCTTTTTTCATTACTCTGAATCTGACCTTCAAAATAACGGACTTCCTGATTTAAAGAATTAATTATGCGCTTACTCTGCACTATTTTCTGTTGAATAAGATTCAGTCTTTCCAAAGAAAACGATTTACTGTTCTGTGTTTCCTTCAACAATTTATTCAAATAAGAAATCTGCTTTTCACTTTGTTCTTTTTCCTTTTTAATCTGATTGATAGATTGAGCAGTAAGCGATCCGCATAAAAACAGAAATAAAATCAATAATATGCCATTATATGGAAGTTTCATAAGCATAAATTTACTACTCTGTGGAACTGATTAATTGTTTATATTTCGCAGGTACCCGAAAAGTAGGTGTTACATTTACATCAAATTCCAAACGGGAAAGTTTCAACACAACTTTTATTCTATTCTCATCGAAATTTGAACTAAAAATCATTTTTTCCGGAAAAATTTTTCCGTTAATATCTTTAAAATCAATGTATACAGCAGTTATACCCATATCTTCTTCCAAATCTTCCAAAGTCAATTTATACGGACGAAAATACTCCGGATCGATATGTATTTTTTGCAATACCAATGCAAAATCCTTATTCTTTCTTTTCTTTTTAAAAAATTTCTTGATCTTTCGGTTTATCGCTCTTTTCTGGATATTCGAAAGCACATAATCATTGTCTGTCCGCTCAAATTTAAACTTATCATTCCTGGATTCACTACTGCTACAATCCTCTAAATTGAAATATACATTAGTCAATATCTTCTGAATGCACGAAAAACTGATACTTATACCAAATCTATCATAAAAGAATCCGTAATCTGTCAACAGATATTTCTTGTTGTAAGAATCTAAAAATTTTACACTGTCAGGCGTCAGATATATTCTGGCTACTTCAATTCCTAAAGGAGCAGTTACAGACATCCATATAAAACTGTCCCTTCGAATCCTCAGCATACCTTTGAGACTGTTTTCTTTCCCGTTTATATCGACTGAAAGTTCTACTTTTTTAGAATATAATGTATTATAATTTAATTCACTATTCTCTATATTTTTAAACAGTTTAACTTCACCGATATTACTGGTTTCCTTATAAATAACTGCTTTTTTCATCGGACTGCAAGAAAACAGCAAACATGAAAACAACAGAAAGAAAAAAAATCTGTTCATTTGATACCCACTTTCAACGTTCCAAAGAAATTAAAATTTATGTTCTCCGGAAATTTTAGCCGGAAGATCACTGCTTGTCTCGTCTCCTGCTTCCATAGCCTTCTTCCACATCTCCACAGCTTTCTCCTTATCTCCGTTCATATACAATATATCACCGTAATGCTCATATAATACACCGGAAACCTCTTTTGAATATTGCATAGCTAACTTCATATAATACAAAGCTTGAGAATAATCTTTCCGCATATACAAAACCCAGGCATAAGTATCGAGATAAGTTCCGTTCTCAGACTCCAAAGTAACAGCCTGGGAACTCATTCTTTCGGCTTTACTCAGATTCTCACCCAAAAGTGAAAGATAATAAGCGTAATTATTCAAAACCATCGCATCGTTCGGATTAATATTCAATACGTTGTCAAACATACGGAACGCTTCCTGAACACTGTCCAGATTATAATAACAATCTCCGAGATACGAATAAAACTGAGCCTTTAAATGTATATTTTCATCAGTAAGCTTTAATCCGTCTTTAAAGAAATCAACGGCATCCTTATAATTCTTCTCCATCATTAAAGAAATACCCGCTAAAACATAAGGCAAAGGTTGCTCCGGAAAATATTTAATAGCTTCAACACTTTTTGTATACATACAGGCCGTATCCGTCATTTCATTGCACAACAGCAATAATTCCTGCCAGATAGCGAAATTATTTTTATCCTGAGAAAGAATATATTCCAATTCACCTCTCGCTTCATTCAATTTATTTTCTTTTTTCAGAAAATCAGAATGCAAAGCCCGGATCGAAAGATCGTCCCTGTACTTATTAACTAATAAATCCACATAAGCATTCAATTGACTGTCAGAAACTTTAATTGTATCACCACTTAAAACCAATTTCAAAATATACTGTACCTTAAAAGAATTATCAAGTTCATCACTCAACAATGCCTTCCTTACATGTTTATCAGCATTTTCCAATTGATTTTTATCCCTGTAATAATCAGAAAGATATAAATGGACGAAACCGTTATCCGGATCTGCAGCCAACAACTTATTCAATATTTGCAATCCTTTCTTATCCTGGTTATAATTAAAATAAAGCTCGGCCAGCAAACTCAAATATTCATTTTTCTCCGGATATTTCCGAATCAATTTCAAAAGTTCATTAGAAGCTCCTTTTAAATTATTAAGTTTTGTATAAAGCTTTATTTTTTCTATCGTAACAGGCTCCGTTATGCCATTCTGTTTTTCATAGCGGTCGTATACATCTATTGCCTGTTGCCATTTTTCGACAGAAGTGTACAAATTCGCTTCTATCAAATAAAACTCTTCCTTATCCGGATATTTTGCTATGATATCGGCATATACATTACAAGCTTCTTCAATCATAGCTTTTTTCTGCAATACATTAGCCAATAATAATTTATACCATAAATTTCCCGGATTACCGGCTACAGCTTCACGGGCCAATTGCAAAGCACCGTTATAATCTTCCGTCAATACAAGAATATTGGCTATTTCATACTTAACAACAGGACTTTCCGGATATATTTTCAAACAATTATCATACCATCCCAAAGCCGTTTGTAAATCACCCGTAATTTTAGACCGGATACCTTCCATAAAGGAATAATCAAATTCCAGTTTTGATTTTTCATCCAAACTCTCATAACCGTCCACTTTCTTTTTATCGTCAGCAAAAACACTGATATTCAAAAGAAAAATAAGAAAAAAAACAAATCCTATCTTCATATTCCTTTATTCAGTTAATCTGTTAGATTTAATTTTTACCGGTATGCCCGAATCCGCCGGATCCTCTTTCTGTCGCATTCAATTCGTTTACTTCAATCAATTCAGCCTGCTCAACCTTATTGATCACCATCTGGCATATCCGTTCTCCGTCCTTAATACTGATTACATTATTCGACAGATTTACGACAATAACTCCTATTTCTCCCCGATAATCTGCATCTATCGTACCCGGACTATTCAATAACCCCAATCCTTCATTTAAAGCCAAACCGCTGCGCGGACGTATCTGAGCTTCATATCCTTCCGGTAATTCTATATACAAACCCGTAGGTATCAGTTTTCTTTCCAACGGTTGCAAAACAATTGTGTCTTCAATATTTGCTCTAAGATCCATACCCGCTGAAAAACGAGTTTTGTATTCAGGCAGCGGATGCTTCGATTTGTTTACGATACTTATTTGCATTTTTCCAACTTTAAATCAACTTTATTTGCATTTATTTATTGAAGAGCAAAGATACTACTTTTTGCGAAACATCTTATAAATAAAATCTTTACTAAATATAAACTTCATTTCCCGATATAAAAATAACAGTATAAAAATAAATAACAAAGGCATTCTGGCTATACAGGTAAGCCAGGCATTTTCAAACCTGATATATTTTCCGATAAAATAAAAGACTAATGCCACCGAAAAATAAAAAGCAATTTTTTTCAAATCATAACTGATCTTATAAAACTTCTTTCCCCAGATTAAAGATAAAATACACATCACCAGAAAACAACAGAAAACGGCATATGCCGATCCCATATACCCGATTCGGGGCAATAGTATAAAATTCATAGAAACAGTAATAATACAGCCTATTACAGACATATAAGCACCGTACATTGTTTTATCCGTCAGTTTATACCATAACGAAAGCGAATAATACATTCCCTGAAATAAATTAGCCATCAACACCCAGGGAACAATAATAATACCTGAATAATATTCCGGAGTACGCACAAAATATTTGATAATATCTATCCAATACATAATCCCTAAAAATATAATCAGCCCGAATCCTGTAAAATATAAAAATACGTCCTGATAGACCTTTTTGGAATCTTCGTGTTTGGAATAACTGAAAAAGAAAGGTTCGAAAGCATATTTAAACCCTTGGGTAAAAATATACATAATCAAAGCCAGTTTATAGTTAGCACCGTATATTCCGGTCATTGCCATAGCTTCCTGCGAACTCATCACCTGCCCGAGTACTTTAGGCATCCAGGATTGTGCCCCTTGCAAATTGATCATGCCGGCCAGACTGACAATAAAAATAGGAAATGAATACTTCATAATGTCTTTCAGTAATCCCCAGGAAAAATAAAACCGGAATTTAGACATATAAGGAACCAGCATCAGAAATGTCACTACAGAAGCTATCAAATAGGCAATAAAAATATAGATAATCCCCCCTGCCGGATCATAGAACGGTATATGAATTCCGTTTTTTTCCAGATAAGGACACAATACAAGAAAAAATAAATTGAGAGCAATATTCACCCCGACATTGACCAATTTAACGACACCGAAACGTATCGGTCTGCCTTGAAGTCGCAACAAAGCGAAAGGTATGGAACTAATAGCGTCTATACCAATAGTCAGTATCAGCAAAGTAAGGTAATTCTTATGATCCGGTATCTCTAAAAAATCAGCAATGCCGGGAAGAAAAGAAAAAGCAACGATAAAAAACAGGAGAGTCGTACCTGTCAGTGAAAACATCAAAGTAGAAAATACTTTATTGCTGTTATCTTTTGTACTGAATCGGAAAAATCCTGTTTCAGTACCGTAAGTAAGTATTACCATTAACAAAGCAATGTACGACATTAAATTGGTTACTATACCGTATTCACTGGCAGGAAAAATCCCTGCATACAAAGGAACCAGTAACCAATTGACAAAACGTCCCAGAATCGTTGTGAAACCATAAATAATGGTATCACCGGCCAGTTTTTTTAAAGGATTCATAATTCGCTGTATTTTCCCATATTGGTGGCAAAGGTAACGAATGGACGTTTTAAACGAACATATTATTATTATTATATTTCTATTTTTTAAAAATTATTATGAATATGAATATAGGATGTTAGTATATGGAAAAACTCTTGATTAAAATTGTTGTTTATTTCGTTATTAAAAATCAGATATACGGTTATAAACAATAGAATAAAATTGAATCTATTGAAAATTAAATAGATAGAGTAGTTATTAACAAATGTTAGTATCGAGAACAGATAGAAAAAAATAGTTATTTATTTTAAAAAATATGTTGGTAATTTGTATAAAGATTTTCGGTTAAATCTGTTTTCTATTTTTTGAAATTTCCGGAAAAAACATAATGAATTTCAAAATCCGAATTATCAAATTTTTTTTTCATTTTCAGTTCATTTTTTACTAACATTCAATCGACAGTTCGTAACAACTTTTTAACAGGCGGTAATGTACTTCCGATTTGTTTTTTAGCCGGGATAAATTATGGAATATACTTTTTGTAACTATACTTTGTACTGGTTATCAGTTATTTGATTGAATTGTATATTTTGATGGATACATTACGTTATTTTAAGATATTGAAAAAAGAAAAGCTACCGCCTTTTGAACGGTAGCCTTATTTTTTTGAGATGTTTTTATCAGATCAACTGATTAGTGGTTGTATCTGGAAATACAAGAGTAGGTTTGTGTTGTTTTGCTTCTTCGAAATCCATAGAAGCATAAGAAATAATGATAACGATGTCTCCGACTGCACATTTTCTGGCTGCCGGACCGTTAAGGCAAACTACTCCTGAATTTCTTTCTCCTTTGATAACGTAAGTTTCTATTCTTTCTCCGTTATTCACATTGACGATTTGTACTTTTTCGTTTTCAATGATGTTCGCGGCTTCCATCAAAGCCACATCAATCGTAACACTGCCTACATATTGCAGGTTTGCTTCGGTTACTGTTACTTTGTGAATTTTTGATTTTACAACTTCAATGAACATATCGGTTATTTTAGATTGTAAATTTTAAGTTCAAGATCAGAGTATAATATTGTCAATCAAACGAATTTTTCCGGCATAAACCGCTACACACACAACTTTCGTTCCCTTTTCATTCCAGTTTTCAATAACTTTAAGTGTAGTATCATCGACGATTTCAACATATTCGGTTTCCAGATAGGGATTGTTGTTGATTTCTTCTGTGATCCATTTTTTCAGATCGGCTACACTCATTTCGGCGACTAAGTTACGTGCTTTTTTTAAGGTAGCGTATATATGAGGAGCATTTTTTTTATGTTCTTCCTCCAGTAAGGCATTTCGGGAACTGAGTGCTAAACCGCTTTCTTCACGGACAATGGGACAGGGAATGATTTCGATGTTGTATTTCAATTGATTTACCATATTTTTAATGATAGCAACCTGTTGAAAATCTTTCATTCCGAAAAATGCTTTGTGCGGTTGAACGATATCGAATAAACGGCTTACTACCTGACCTACACCATTGAAATGTCCCGGTCTTTTAGCTCCTTCCATAACAGTTTCCAGATAACCGAAATCAAATTTTCGGGTATCTTTTTCCGGATAAATTTCTTCTACGGAAGGCATAAATACAAGATCGCACCCGGCTGTTTTCAATAATTCAGCATCTTTTTCCGGAGTACGTGGGTAACGTTTTAAATCTTCTGGATCATTGAATTGAGTCGGGTTGACAAAAACACTTGTCACGGCTATATCACAACTGTTTTTACATGCTTTTACGAGAGAAAGATGTCCGTTGTGCAAAGCACCCATAGTGGGTACGAAACCAACACATTTACCTTCTTTTTTATAGCCTTCAATGAGGCTAAACAGTTCATTTTTAGTATAAATAACTTTCATGATACTTGTTTAAAATCCGGGGTGCAAGTTTACAAACTATTTTCGAGATAAGAGCACAAATAATTTATAAAGTTTGTTTTATTCGGATTTTGAAGCGTATTTATGCCGGTTGATTATATTGTTTTTTGAATTGCAGTTATTTGTATAACGATCGCATGTCCGGATGAACGGAGGTGAGTACTTCTACCAGCTGGCTCCGGCTGACACCTTCTCTCATAACGATAACAATAGTATCTTCTCCGGCAATTGTACCTAATATTTCAAAATAATTTTCGCTGTCAATCAATACAGTAACAGCATTGGCATAACCCGGTAATGTTTTTATAACGGCGATATTACCGGAAAAATCAATACCTAAAATAGCATCCGTAATAATGGAAGATATTTTCTCTTCCCGTTGTTCATTTACACTTTCAGGTACTATATATATATATCCTTTTTCTTTATGAGGTATTTTAGCAACCTTCATGAATTTAAGATCCCGTGAGAGAGTACTTTGGGTAGCTTCTACACCTAATTCTTTTAAGCGGAATAACAACTCCTCCTGGGAAGAGATCAGTTCAGATTCAATTAATTTCCGGATAGTCAAAAGTCTTTTGGTCTTGTTTCTCATAATGAAGCTTATTTTAGTGGAACAAAAATAATAAACCCCTTCGATATATAATAGTGAATGCTTTATATTTTTAAAACGTCTTAAATGCATAAATATCAAAAAATATTACATATTCATTCCTTGCAAAAGCAAAAAACAATAGCTACCTTTGTCCCAATTTGGACATAAGGTATTTAATGAATATGCAAAATCTGAAAAAAGCACAACTGGTTCTGGAAGACGGAACCATTTTTGAAGGGACCTCTTTCGGATACGAACAGTCAGTATCGGGAGAGGTCGTTTTTTATACGGCAATGACGGGATATCCCGAAAGTTTGACTGACCCGTCCTACAAGGGACAGATTTTAGTACCCACTTATCCGATGATTGGTAATTACGGAGTACCTGTCGATACCAAGCAAGATGATTTGCCGGCTTTTTTTGAATCGGATAAAATTCACTGTACGGCGTTAATTATTTCCGATTATTCATTTGAATACAGTCATTGGAATTCTCAAAAAAGTCTCGGGCAATGGTTAAAAGATCAGAAGGTACCGGGACTTTTTGGTATAGATACCCGGGCTTTGACGAAAAAATTACGCGAACACGGAGCTATGTTGGGCAAAATCGTTTTTGCCGGACAGGATGTCGATTTTTATGATCCCAATAAAGAAAATATAGTAGCACAGGTATCTACCTCTGAAGTGAAAGAATATGGAAATGGGAAATACGAGGTGGTATTGGTAGATTGTGGAGTGAAGTATAATATCATCCGTTGTCTTTTAAAACGGGGAGTAAAGGTGAAACGGGTGCCCTGGGATTATGATTTTACCAGTGAAGAATGCGACGGCATTTTCCTGTCAAACGGTCCCGGTGATCCGGCCCAATGTGAAAAAACGATTGAAAATATTCGGAAAGTCCTTGATAAGAACGTACCTATTATGGGTATTTGTTTGGGAAATCAATTGATGGCCAGAGCTGCGGGGGCAGAAACCTACAAATTGAAATACGGTCATCGCAGTCATAACCAGCCGGTTGTCGAGCCGGGTAAAAATCGTTGTTACATTACTTCTCAAAATCATGGCTTTGCTATTGACGATAAAACTTTGCCTGTCGATTGGGAACCGCTTTTTGTCAATGTAAATGACGGAACGAATGAAGGTATACGTCATAAAAACAAACCGTTTTTTTCCGCCCAATTTCATCCGGAAGCATCCAGCGGACCGGTAGATACCGAATACCTGTTCGACGAGTTTATTAAAAATATAGAAGTGAGTAAAAATCGGTAAGATTATAGGTGAAAAATAAGGTAGAAAGTTATAATCTGTAATTTGCATTTGAAAATGAAGGAAATAAATAAAATATTATTACTGGGGTCCGGAGCATTGAAAATCGGGGAAGCCGGAGAATTTGATTATTCCGGTTCTCAGGCATTGAAAGCCATCCGGGAAGAAGGAAAATACAGTGTGCTGATTAATCCGAATATTGCGACAGTACAAACTTCAGAAGGAGTTGCCGATAAAATTTATTATTTGCCGGTTACTCCGGAATTTGTAGAAAAAGTAATTGAAAAGGAAAGACCAGACGGTATACTTCTTTCTTTTGGAGGACAGACGGCTTTGAATTGTGGGGTGGCTCTGTATAAAAGCGGGGTATTGGAGAAATACGGAGTAGAAGTATTGGGTACGCCGATTCAGGCGATTATTGATACCGAAGACCGGGAAATCTTTGCCGGAAAATTACACGAGATCGATGTAAAAACACCCCGCAGTATTGCTGCCAATAATATGGACGAAGCCTTAAAAGCTGCTGAAGTATTGGGATTCCCTTTGATTATCAGGGCTGCATATACTTTGGGAGGTCTTGGTTCCGGTTTTTGTTCGGATATAGAGGAATTGAAAAAATTGGCCGGAAGTGCTTTTTCATATTCTCCTCAGGTGTTAGTGGAAGAATCTCTGAAAGGTTGGAAAGAGATTGAATATGAAGTAGTGCGTGACCAGTATGATAATTGTATTACGGTATGTAATATGGAAAACTTTGATCCGTTGGGTATACATACGGGAGAAAGTATTGTAGTAGCGCCTTCACAGACATTGAGCAACAGCGAATATCATAAATTGCGGGAAATAGCTATTAAAATTATCCGTCATATCGGTATTGTAGGTGAATGTAATGTACAATATACATTGGACCCGAACTCAGAAGATTACCGTGTGATCGAAGTAAACGCCCGTCTGTCCCGTTCCAGTGCATTGGCATCTAAGGCTACAGGATATCCTTTGGCCTTTGTAGCGGCTAAATTGGCTATGGGATACGGTTTACATGAAATCAAGAATTCCGTTACCAAAGTTACGACGGCTTGTTTTGAGCCGGCATTGGATTATATCGTTTGTAAAATTCCCCGCTGGGATTTGAACAAATTCGAAGGGGTGTCTAAATTGATCGGCTCTTCCATGAAAAGTGTAGGAGAAATCATGGCTATCGGACGTACTTTTGAAGAAGTAATTCAGAAAGGACTTCGTATGGTCGGTCAGGGAATGCACGGTTTTGTTGGAAATAAAAAAGAAGTAAAAGATATCGACGAAGAGTTGATGAATCCGACGGATAACCGGATTTTTGCTATAGCAGCAGCTTTCGATAAGGGATATTCTGTAGATAAGATCCACAATATGACTAAAATCGACAAATGGTTTTTGGTGCGTTTGGAAAATATCCACAGGATGAAAGAAGAGCTGAGTAAATATACGACAGTGCGGGGAGTGATGCCTGCTACCTTGAAGAAAGCGAAACAGATGGGATTTTCCGATTTTCAGATCGGCCGCCTGACAATAAAGGACGATGCTCTTACCGCACATCAGAAAATGTTGAAGGTAAGGGAATACCGTAAAGAATTGGAAATTACACCCTGTATTAAACAGATTGATACATTGGCGGGAGAATATCCGGCGAAAACCAATTACCTGTACGCTACTTATAACGGAGCAGAAACGGATATAACCTACGAGCATGACGGAAAATCGGTTATTGTACTGGGTTCCGGCGCTTATCGGATCGGGAGTAGTGTGGAATTCGACTGGTGTTGTGTAAGTGCTGTCAATGCAATTAAAAAAGCCGGCTATCGTTCGGTAATGATTAATTATAATCCCGAAACGGTAAGTACGGACTATGATACCTGTGACCGTCTTTATTTTGACGAGCTTTCTTTCGAGCGGGTAATGGATATTGTGGATTTGGAAGAGCCGAAAGGGGTCATTGTGTCTACCGGCGGACAAATACCGAACAATTTGGCTATGCGTTTGTATGGGCAGCATGTCAATATCCTGGGTACTTCGGCTTTGTCTATTGACAGGGCGGAAGATCGTCAGAAATTTTCCACCATGTGCGACCAACTGGGAATCGATCAGCCGAGATGGCGGGAATTGACCAGTATTGAAGACATATATAAATTTATAGATGAAGTGGGATTTCCTTTGTTGATACGTCCTTCTTACGTTCTTTCCGGTGCTGCTATGAATGTGGTTTCAAATCGGGAAGAATTGTTACATTTTCTGGAATTGGCAGCAGAAGTATCGAAAGACCATCCGGTAGTTGTAACCGAGTTTGTACAACAGGCTAAAGAAGTGGAAATCGATGCTGTTGCGCAGGATGGAGTTGTAAAGGCCTACGCAATCAGTGAGCATGTCGAATTTGCAGGAGTACATTCTGGAGATGCGACCATTGTCTTTCCGGCTCAAAAATTGTATATCGAAACCATTCGCCGGATCAAGAAAATAGCCCGGTCGATTGCGAAAGAATTGAATATTTCGGGTCCTTTCAATATGCAGTTTCTGGCAAAAGACAACGATATCAAAGTGATTGAATGTAATCTGCGGGCTTCCCGGAGTTTCCCCTTCGTATCCAAAGTATTGAAGTACAATTTTGTGGAGATGGCTACCCGGATAATGCTGGGAGAACAGGTAGAAGAATTGCATAAATCGGTATTTGATTTGGATTATGTCGGAGTGAAAGCCTCTCAATTCTCGTTTGCCCGGTTATTGAAGGCGGACCCTGTATTGGGAGTTGATATGTCTTCTACCGGAGAAGTGGGTTGTATAGGTGAAAACTACTATGAGGCGATCTTGAAAAGTATGTTGTCTGTAGGGCACCGGATTCCCGAAAAAAACATTTTGATTTCATCCGGCCCGGCCCGTTCGAAAGTAGAACTGCTTGAATCAACCAAAATGTTGATAAATAAAGGTTATAATATTTTTGCTACTGCGGGTACAGCTAAATTTCTGGCGGAAAACGGAATTGACGTTACAATATTGTATTGGCCGGATGAAGCAAAAGAACCCAATATTATGGATTACCTGAAAAATAAGAAAATCGATATGGTAATCAATATTCCGAAAAACCTGACCAAACGGGAATTGGACAACGGATATAAGATTCGCCGGGCTGCTGTCGATTACAATATTCCGTTACTGACGAATGCCCGTTTAGCAAGTGCTTTTATTTATGCGATTTGTAAAGTAGATCGTAAGGATATAGCAATTAAAAGCTGGGATGAGTACAGATAGGATGAGTATTTTGTAGATTGACGTAAAAAAGAACAATCGTCAATCAATATTGAATTGTGAACAGAGAATATGGGGGCAGATTGCTCCCATATTTTTTAACCTTGTTAAACTCTTCTTTTCTTCTTTTTTTAATTTATTTTTCTTCTATTTTTATCACGTGTTAATGATGTGAACGAATAGTTGAGTGTGTATGCGATATGATAGACGTGTGGGAATATTGTGCGTGTGTGTGTGGTGTATATGGTGTGGGATTTGTAAGGGAGAATTGCCGGATGGCTTGGTTTTGATAACCGGACAGGATGAGTCTGAACGGGTTTGTCATAGGATATTACAGGATGACGAGTCTTTAAAAACTTTATTCGATCCGGAGGAACGTAGTTTTTACGTCAATGAGCCTTTACAAATCCGGTTGGTAAAAAAACGGGAGCTTTTGCTGCGTTTTTATTCTCCCCGTAGTGTCCGGAATGTGATATTATGGGCAAGGCTATCCTCCTCCGGAGAGCAGTTTAAATTGGCGGAATTTTCTTATATTCCGGCTTTTGCCGAATATCGGATTCCTTTGTCTTTTCTAAAAAGCCGGTGTAAATATCATACACGTTCGGGTAGGGAAATCCCGCTTGAAAAAAAAGATTTTGATAAAGAGACATTTAAGTTGGAAATTGAAAGTTCAGATGCCTATTACCGGCAATTGACAGCGACAGATTGCCGGTGGAAAATTTCTTTTGGAGATTATACCGGTGAGCATTGGAGACCTTTGCAACCTGCACATGCGCGGGAAGCTGTAGCCGTGGCTCTTAATATGGCTTATCTTTTTTCTACGAATGAATTTAGGCAAATGCTGAAGACCTGTCAGGGTAAATTCTTTAAAGATAACCAAGGGACGGAAATAGACATAAAAGAATTATACAATCGTATTTTTAACTTGCCGGCATTGGTATACGGACGTGTTTCTGGCGTAAACGGATTGGGTGGAGGAACTATTTTCGGATTGGCGGAGTGGTGTTATTTGGAGCATTATGCAGATGCAGGATGTATCACACACACACTGTTTCATGAATTCGCCCACTGTCTCGGATATACACATGAGGGAAACATGACCTATGAAAATAATTTGGGACGAGGATGGGTGAGTTTCTGTGGTGAACTTTACCGTAAGTTAGGCATGGAAAAGAAATTACCCGTATATTCCTGCCGTTTTTTGGATACGCGAAACAGTGGTATTGCCATAAAGCGATAAAATTTAAATAGACGGATAAATCAATTTATTATTGAATGGGTTTAAAATTTGGAATTTGGAATCGTTGGTATAACTTTAGGGCTGTTTAGTCGTAAAACTTTAAAAATTTTAATTATTGTACTATGCCTTTTTTGAGATTTCATTCCACTGATGCAGGAAAATTGTCGGAAATAAGTCGGAAAATGACCGATTTGATTCAGGAAACTTTACAATGTCCCCGGGAACATATTGTATTGGAAGTAATACATTCTGAAATAGTTTGTGATGGAGCAATAAATTGTGGAGATTGGCCTTTTGTCGAAATCTCGTATTTTCAAAGAAGCCGGGATTTACAGGATAAAGTGGCTCAAATCGTGTCTTCCTGTTTGCAGGAAATCGGATATACCGATTCGGATGTGTATTTTCTTTATCTGGATCCGCGGAATTATTATGAGAACGGTCGGTCGATGTGATCGATTTATTAAAATAAAAAATGTCCGTAAAGACGGACGTAAAAAATGAAAATCGGACTTTTTTAGATAATACTTTACGCTGTTATAAAATTCGGATAAAACTTATGACAGAGTAGGGGGTTGTCTAAAAGGTATTTGGTACCCTCGATGTATTAGTTCCCTATCGGAGAGTGAAATTAAATATCCGATTCTATAGGGGATGTTTTTACTTTTTCGGTAGCCTTATTTTCTTTTCTTTTTTGCCCTTTATCATATCTCTTTTTACTTTTTAATCCTTTTCGATTTTTCCGGCTTTTAAATTGATTATCTTTGTGGTTTGGAAATCAATACGAATAGGGATGTTTAAAAAGTATAAGAAATTATTCGTCATTTTTTGGTGTGTGTTTTTAACCGGATTACTGTTGGCAGTTCTGTTTTTCTGGTTGATAGCCGAAGGTAAACTTGGTTTTATGCCCACTTTTGAAGAATTGGAGAATCCTAATAATAAATTCGCTTCCGAAGTTTATTTTGAGGATGGTCCGATGATCAGCCGTTATTTTCAGGGGAGTGAAAACAGGCGTTATACGGAATATAAGGATATACCGGAATCGGTAAAAGATGCTTTGGTTGCTACGGAGGATGTTCGTTTTTACGACCACAGTGGAATCGATGTCATCGGGCTTTTCCGTGTAGCTAAAGGATTGCTGACGGGAAGTTCTTCTTCCGGTGGAGGAAGTACGATTACGCAGCAGTTGGCTAAAATGCTTTTTCCGCGTGATCCGGACCAGAATTTTATGGAACTGGCTGTTCGGAAATTCCGGGAATGGGTAATTGCTGTACGTTTGGAAAGGAGTTATACAAAGGAGGAAATCATGACGATGTATCTCAATAAATTTGATTTTCTGAATTTAGCGGTAGGTGTAAATTCTGCGGCAGAGGTATATTTTCAGAAACCTTTGGATTCTTTGAGGATAGAAGAAGCGGCAATGTTGGTGGGTATGGCGAAAAATCCGGCATTATTTAACCCTGTACGTCGTCCTGAAAAAACCTTGGGACGTAGAAATGTGGTTTTGGGACAGATGCAGAAATATGGAAAAATTACAAAAGCACAATACGATTCCTTGAAAATGCTTCCTTTAGGTCTGTGCTTTAAAAAAGAAGATCACAAAGAGGGATATGCGACTTATTTCCGTGAATATCTTCGGATTTATATGACAGCAGGTAAGCCGGAAAAAAGTAATTACCGTTGGAATCCGGAGCAATATTACCAGGATTCTTTGGCTTGGGAGCGCAATCCGTTGTATGGATGGTGTAAAAAAAACTTAAAATTAGATGGTACACAATATGATATCTATTCTGACGGATTAAAAATTTATACGACATTGAATTCCCGGATGCAGCGCTATGCAGAGGAAGCCGTTGTAGAACATTTGGGAAATGATCTGCAACCTTTATTCAGCCGGGAGAAAATCGAAAAACAAAATCCTCCTTTTTCCAATGATTTGACAGCGGAAGAAGTGCGGGATATCCTTGACCGTTCGATTAAACGTACGGAACGTTACCGGATATTGAAAAATGCCGGAGTTGCTTTTGAAGAAGTACGTAAAATTTTCAATAAACCGGTTGAAATGCAGATTTTTACCTGGAAAGGAATACGGGATACGGTCATGTCTCCTTTGGATTCGATTAAACATTACAAATCGTTTTTCAGGGCAGGATTTATGGTTATGGAACCTCAAACGGGGAATATCCGGGCCTATGTCGGAGGTCCCGACTATCGTTATTTTATGTACGATATGGTCAGTGTCGGTAAACGCCAGGTAGGTTCTACCATTAAACCGATTCTTTATACTCTGGCTATGCAGGAAGGATTGGGGCCTTGCGATAAAGTTCCCAATATTCCGCAGACGTTTATTTTGCCTGACGGAACACCTTGGACAGCCAGGGGAGGAGGTAAGCGGCCCGGAGAGATGGTTACTCTTCGTTGGGGATTGGCGAATTCGGAGAATAATATTTCCGGTTGGGTATTGAAACAGTTTACACCTTTAGCGGTTGCTCAAATGGCCCATAAGATGGGAATCCACAGCTTTATTGATCCGGTGCCTTCTGTATTTTTAGGTACGGCTGAAATTTCAGTAAAGGAAATGACGGCAGCTTATTCTATTTTTGCAAATAAAGGGGTGTATAACACCCCGATGATGGTGTCCCGGATTGAAGATAAATACGGCAATGTATTGGCCGAATTCAGACCGGAATCCCGGGAAGTAATTACGGCCCAAACGGCCTATCTGATGTGTAATCTGCTGGAAGGGGTTGTAAATAGCGGAACCGGAATCCGGTTGCGTTACAGATATGGTTTTACGAATCCGATGGGAGGAAAAACGGGAACGACACAGCAACATTCGGATGGTTGGTTTATGGCAGTAACTCCTGGTTTGGTCGGGGGAGTATGGGTTGGAGCAGAAGACCGGTCTATTCATTTTCAGAATATAACGAATGGGCAGGGAGCTAGTATGGCTTTGCCCATATGGGCTAAATTTTTGGGAAAAGTAATCAAGGATCCGAAATTGAAATTTGATACCCTGCCTTTCGAGAAACCCGCAGGAGTAAGTAAAAATTTGGATTGTCAGGATGACGCAGAAGATCAGGCAACGGAGGTAGAGTCAGA
This sequence comes from Culturomica massiliensis, assembly GCF_900091655.1. Classification (NCBI taxonomy): domain Bacteria; kingdom Pseudomonadati; phylum Bacteroidota; class Bacteroidia; order Bacteroidales; family Odoribacteraceae; genus Culturomica; species Culturomica massiliensis. The sequence goes on along the minus strand of NZ_LT594621.1, from coordinate 3,228,308 downwards.
TTATCAGGAAGATAACGAGGAGTTCTATTAGTAGGAAAAGACAAAGCATTATGAAATCGAAAACAGTATATGTTTGCCAGAATTGCGGTGCGAAAGAATCAAAATGGGTCGGGCGCTGTCCGATGTGTGGCGAATGGAATAGCTTCGAGGAAGAAGTCGAGATAAAAGTTGCGAAAGGCAAAGCAAATGCTGTGATGGGACAGCCGATGTCCAAAGCCCTCCGGTTGTCGGAAATAAAAGTAAATGCCGATACTCGTATCGATACCGGTGACAGCGAATTAAACCGGGTGTTGGGTGGTGGTTTGGTGCCGGGTTCCATGATATTGCTGGGAGGAGAGCCAGGCATCGGGAAATCGACTTTGGTATTGCAGTTTGCACTTCACAATAAATGCGGTAAAGTGTTATATGTATCCGGGGAGGAGAGTATTGCCCAGATCAAAATGAGGGCGCAACGCTTGGGTGCGGAAAATGACGATTGCCTGTTTTTGTCCGGTAATTCCCTGGAGATGGTCCTCGAACATTCCCGTACGATACAGCCGGATTTATTGATTATCGATTCCATACAGACCCTGGCGACAGAGACTGTAGATTCTATTCCGGGAAGTCTTTCGCAGATCCGGGAATGTACGAACACTTTGTTGCGTTATTCCAAAGAAAATACGATTTCTACGATTTTAATCGGTCATATTACAAAAGATGGCCAACTGGCCGGGCCGAAAATATTGGAGCATATGGTCGATACGGTATTGCATTTCGAAGGCGATCAGCAATATATGTATCGTATATTGCGTTCGATGAAAAACCGTTTCGGTTCGACTTCGGAAATCGGTATTTACGAAATGTTACAATCCGGTTTACGGCAAGTATCCAATCCTTCGGAATTGTTATTATCCAATCATGGTCAGGATTTGAGTGGAATAGCCGTTTCTGCTACAGTAGAAGGGGTAAGGCCGATTCTGTTGGAAGTACAGGCATTGGTTTCCACTGCTGCTTATGGTGTCCCGCAGCGTTCCGCTACGGGATTCGATTCAAGGCGGTTGAATATGTTATTGGCTGTATTGGAAAAAAGGGTCGGTTTCCGTCTGGCTGCGAAGGATGTTTTTTTGAATATTGCAGGAGGTATTCGGGTAAGCGATCCGGCTCTTGATCTGGCTGTGGTTATGGCTGTATTGTCTTCGAACATCGATGGAGCTTTGCCTCATGATACGGTTTTTGCCGGAGAAGTCGGATTATCGGGTGAGATCCGGGCGGTCAGTCGTATCGAACAACGTATTTCGGAAGCGGAAAAGCTGGGATTCCGCCAGATTTTTGTACCCTTGGGAAATAAAAAAGGCTCAACAAAAGTTCCACAACATCTGGAAGTGAAATTTGTCTCTAAAATTTCTGACATTTGCCGGGCGTTGTTTGGTTGAGAGTGATAGCACCCGGGGACGGGGGTAAAGTGCTATGATTTTGTGTTTTACATTTTTTTTCATAAATTTGGTATATGTCTAATACATTTGAACATGTCCAGGCAGGCGCGTCAACGGTCGATTACGGATATATATCATGTTATTCAACGTGGTATAGACCGAATGGTGATTTTCCGGGATGATGATGACCGTCAGATGTTTTTAAATCTTTTGCGGTTACAGGTCTGTGAATCTTTTAAAATCTATTGTTATTGCCTGATGGACAATCATATCCATCTCTTGGTAAAAAGTGACCGTCTTAGTTTTCATATCCATCATATAGCTTCGATTTATGCAATGTGGTTTAATCATAAATATAATCGTAGAGGTTATCTTTTTCAGGATCGTTTTAAAAGTGAAGTAATAGAAGATGAAGGATATTTGCTGAGATGTTTCCGGTATATTCTGAGGAATCCTGTAAAAGCAGGTATATGTGAGAAGATTGAAATTTACGGGTGGAGTAGTTACCATTTGTGTTTTGGTGGAGATGGTTCTTTTGTTGTTGTGGATTTTCTACCTTGCTTTTTTGAAACGAAGAAAGATTTTCAGACTTATTTGCAAGGAGAGGATTTCGAGGAATTTATAGATGTTGATCAGGATAATCGACTGACTGATAGTGAAGTGATTGAATTGTTAAAGCAACAATTGGGCGGTAAGAGTTTAGAAGAATTTTCTTCTGAAGAACAAAAACGGATTTTGAAGACAATGAAACAAAGTCCCGGAGTGAAAAACAGGCAACTTGCCAGGATAACTGGGGTCGGTTTCAATATAATCAGGCGTTTATGAGATCATTATTGTAATTGTAGCACTTTACCCTCGTCCCTGAGTTTTCTTTAGCTTTTCGTTCATTTCTATTATTTTGCGGTACACTCCTGTTTTATATTTGTAGAGTGTAAAGCCGGACAGCATCGGATAAAAACAGAAAAATGCTCCCATAAGGCTGAAAGCAGTTGCTGCATCGTAATCCCTTACTGCATAAAATCGCGAATAAGCATAATATGCAATTCCTCCGCATAACAGAAGACCTGCCAAAAGCACAAAAACGCTTCCGCTTGTAGAAAATTTTTCAACGATGGCACTGCCCGCGGAATAATTGGCAGCAAAAAGTCCCAAGATAAATACCACCGCAAAAGTAATGATTGAACTTATTTCGCCATACTTAGAATATTCTATGGTAAATAATACGCCTGCAGCTGCAGTAACTACCATTGCCCCTATACACAAGATTCCCAACCGTCTTTGTCGTTTTAACATGGAAATAATTTCCGGTTTCAATTCTGTCATATACTTTTTATTTTCTTATTAAACAATTATTTTCTTTTCTGTTGTATCTGCCTGATAGCACTTTAGCCCCGTCCCCGGGTGCTATGGAAGTTTAAAGCTAATTGGCAAAACATATCTTGTTGCAACTTTTTTTCCTTTATTTTCGCCCGGAATCCAATTAGGCATTAATCCTACTATTCGTTCCGCTTCTTTTGCCAAGACTAAAGACGCAGAAGAACATTTATTAAATCGGCAACGTACTACACCGAATATATCAGAAATTTCTCCCGTTGGGGATACAATAAATTGTACCATTACATTCCCTTCTTCTTTATATTTTATTGATTCGGCAGGATATTGCATATTATCTGAGATAAATTTTTGCATCGCACTTATTCCGCCGGGAAATTGAGGCATCTTGTCTGCAATAGTAAGAACTTCGCCTTGGTACTGTTCTTTCTGTCGTGGAGGCAAAGGATATAATTTAAGTTTGCCATTTTCCGACTTATAAGTACCACCGAGTAAATAAGTAGTCCGTACTATTTCTCCGTTGGCACGTTTACCGGGGCTCCATTTGGTCATGGTTTTTGCTACACGCAGTACTTCAGCATCCAAAGCTGGGTAACTTCCGGCATATAGGCTAAAATTATTCAGAGAGCCATCTTTTTCTACTATAAAATGTACGATAACACTATTATCACTTCTGTTTAATGTTGTTTCTGCCGGAAAACGCACATTATCATTGATATATTGCCATACGTCACCTGCTAAATATTCTGGCAAGGTTCCGCCTTCTCTGACAATATGAACATCTTTAGCCAGTTCTTCCTCTTTCTGCTTAAGATTCTTATTGGTTTCTGTTGCATTTAATGCAGTGACTATAAATAAGAAACTAAATAAGATAATCGATTTTTTCATAACTGTATATTTTAATAAAGCGTCACAGGATAACAGCTGAATACTTAAATTGAGTAAATATACGATATTTTTTTAGTAAAAAGCAAGTATTATATTAACCTAAATTTTATTCAGAAAAAAATACGTTAAAAGCAGAAAAAGGATGACTGGGATAGCACTTTAGCCCCGTCCCTGAGTGCTAGGAAAATAGGAACAAAAAGAAAACCACTTACTTTCGTAAGTGGTTTCATTTCCGTGACCTCGGTGGGACTCGAACCCACGGCCCATTGATTAAGAGTCAATTGCTCTACCAGCTGAGCTACGAAGTCATCTTTGATTTGCATGACGGGCAATGCCCATTTTGCGGGTGCAAATATGCAATAATATTTTTAATTCTGCAAGAATAGCCGGATTAATCTTCTTTGATGTTGTGATAAACGTTTGTTACATCATCGTCTTCATCCAGTTTATCCAGAATTTTATCAACTTCGGCTCTTTGTTCCGGCGTTAATTCTTTGGTATCGGTCGGGATACGGGTAAATTCTCCGCTGACGATGTCGTATTTGTTTTCTTCCAGGTATTTCTGAATATTACCATAGGCTTCAAAAGAACCGTACAAATTGATAATACCGTCTTCGTCTTCAAAGATTTCGTCAACTCCGTAATCGATCATTTCCAGTTCGAATTCTTCCGGATCGAAGTTTTCGGGTTTATTGATTTTGAAAACACTTTTCCGGTCGAACATGAAATCGAGTGAGCCTGTTGTTCCCAAAGAACCGCCGAATTTCGTAAAAGCGTGACGTACATTGGCTACCGTCCGGGTATTGTTATCTGTAGCTGCTTCGACGAGGATGGCGATGCCGTGAGGCGCATATCCTTCATAAGTAATTTCCTTGTAGTCGGAAGTATCTTTGGAGATCGCCCGTTTGATGGCCCGTTCCACATTTTCCTTCGGCATGTTTTCAGCTTTCGCATTCTGGATCAGGATACGAAGGCGGGTGTTGTTAGCTGGATCCGGTCCACCGGCTTTAACTGCAATATCGATTTCTTTTCCGATTCTGGTGAAAACGCGGGCCATATTGCCCCATCTTTTCAATTTCCGTGCTTTGCGGTATTCAAACGCTCTTCCCATATATTGTATTCTTTATTAAAGTTAAAGGATTGAGGCGCAAAGTTATATATTTTAATGGAAAATTGAAATCTGAAACCTGAAAATGGACGATATTTTAATTTCCCAGTGTATAAGTGTATGGATATTTTTTGAGGTTTAAAGTTATTGTATATTCTCCTTCCTGCGGTACGACGATCTGATTGCCGTTATCCATGAGTTGATTACCGAAGTAAGTTCCCAATATCCGGTTGCCGGCTCCCGTTTCTTTAAAGACGAACTCACCGGACGTCAGGTGTGCATTTGTTTTCAGGGTCCGGTCAGACTCGTTATAGGTCAGGGGGATTGCCGTATTTGAGGTGGCGCTTCCTGAAATGCTCCAACTGACAGGCGTTACCGAATAAGTTAATTTGTTGATGTCAGCAATCACTTTGTATAGGCCGGCTGTGCTGTTATTAACTGAGATGTCTCCGCCGTTTTTTTGTAGTTTACCGGCTCCGCCGCTTCCCCATTGCAACGGATTCCAGTCCGGCTGTCCTGTGATTTTAAAGTTTGTGTTCGGGGTAAAATAAAGGTAGCCTTCATATACATCGTCTGCTTTCGGAGAAGTGAGTATTGTTGCCGAGTCACCGGGATTCCACTCCTGGTAACTACCCGGGGCGAAAAGAATGGGATAGGTTACTTCAACATTGTAGGCCGTCATTGTCACCTGGACGGCTTTGGAGCGTAGTGTCTGTAAATTTTCATTGACCATGGCATTTACACGTAGTTCGATCTCTCCCGGAGTTTCCGGTACCAGTCCTGCAATCAGGATGCTGTTGTTCAGGGTCGCATAGTCTACTTTGACCTGTTTTTCCTGGGTTTCCGCGATTTTAACGGCCGATTCGAAATAAGTACCTGCTTTGGCTATCTGAACGGTGTAGAGGGTGGCGGCAGGGAAACCGAATTCGGCAGTTGTCCAGGCTACAGTCAGAGAATCGTTGGCTGTAGCTTCGGTAAGGATAAAATCGTTTCCGTTTTCCGGCGTTTTGACTTCCGGATTGATAAAGTCTCCGGCATAGTACTTTTTATTTTCAGTTTCACAGCCGGTTAATATGAATGACAGGCTTGTAAAAACGATCCAACATATCTGTTTCATAGGTATTTCCATTTTTCAGTTTCAGTTTTAATATCCGGGATTCTGTTTCAGGTTCGGATTTGCTCCTAAATCGGAAGACGGTATCGGGAATAAATTGTAATTAGAGTTTGTGCTTCTGCCTCCTATGACACCGCCTTTCCAGGGCCAGGTATAGTTTGTCTCACTGAAGCGTTTGAAGCGGATTAAGTCTGTCCGGCGATGTCCTTCCCAATATAGTTCGCGGGCCCGCTCTTCCAGGATAAAGTCGAGGGTGAGCTGGGAAGCGGAAATCTGTCCGGAATTATCGCCATAAGCGCGGTAGCGTAAATCGTTGATATAACCTAAAGCCGTATTCAGGTCGCCTCCCGTTCCGCCCCGTAAAATGGCTTCGGCATACATCAGATAAATATCTGCAATCCGGTACATCGGAAAGTCGGTATCTACGAAACTCAGATTGGAACCGGTGCCGCCGGTCGATTTCATATTTGAGAATTTCGTGACGATTACTCCTTGTTTAAAGTCGCTTTGTTGATTGACTTCAATGCTGGTTTGGCCTTTCGTGAAAAATTGGGCCCTTCGGTCACCCGGATCGAATTTAGCCATGAATTCAGCCGTCGTTCGGTTGCCTGCCCATCCGGAGTTAACACCGTAATTCTGCGGGACGATACTGTCTCCCCCTATGGCTGCAAAAATGAGAAAGGTGGTTCCTCCGTAGGTTTGGGTATGTTGTCCGTCAAAAGCAATCGGGAAGATAATACCTTTGGCCGTGTGGTTATCGGCCATAAACAGATGCTGATAATTGTCGTCCGGTTGGTAATGCGGAATAATTTTATTACAGTAGGTTATAGCGTCCGTATAGCGGGATGTTCCGGTATAAACTTCTGCATTCAGGTATAATTTGGCCAGGATTGTCCAGGCGAGAGCCTGATCGGCACGACCGTATTCGTTGGTATGCGGGTCTTTCAACTGAGGAATGATTTCGATCAGGTCGTTTTCAAGCCAGGTAAAAAGGTCTTTACGTGAAATCTGCTGTGGATTGAAAGTGCCGACTCCGTCTTTTTCTTCGACAAAAGGTACATTGCCGTAGAGGTCTAAAGCCTGATAATAAGCCAGGTCTCTAATCAGGCGGGCTTCGGCCCGGTAATAGCCGATTTGGGTGCGTAAATCGCCGGTAACTCCGCGGCTGTCCAGCTTACTGTCAGTCGTTGCTCTTAAGTATTCGTTAGCAATGGATATCTGATAAAATATCCGGTCGTAGGTGATGGTGATATAATCGTTTGCGGCCGACCAGCTTTGATTGTGGAGGTCGGGGAGTCCGGCATTATTCCAGGCACAGATGGCTTCGTCGGTAGTTAATTCCTGCATATTCCAGAGTTGCCGGAGATAATTGGAGGAGCCTTCATCATTGGTCGCTAAGTCCGGGTTTCCGTCCGGCCCGACTTGTCCGCTGAGTGCAAATACGGCATATATTTTGGCCAGTACCTGTTTGTAAGCAGCGGGATCTTTGTAGGCATCGTCTGCGGTCGTGATATTTTTATCGATGGGTTTTGTGTTCAAATCATCGATACAGGCTGTCATTCCCAGGGCTAAAAGTAGCCAGAGGCTGTATAACCGGATTTTCGGATAGTGGAAGTATGTTTTCATAATTTTGATGTTACGTGTTACAATGATTAGAATCCGAGGTTTACACCGAAAACAAAGTTCCGGGGACGGGGGTAGAAATTGTTATCGATACCGTTGAATATTTCCGGATCCAGACCTTTGTATTTTGTGATGGTGAATACATTCTGTACGATGGCATACAAACGCAGGTCGATACGGTTGTGCCAAAGTTTCTTGAAATTATACCCTAGTGTAATATTGTCCAGTTTCATGAAAGAAGCGTTCTGGACATAATAGTCCGAGAAATATTGCGGGTTTCTGAAATTGGTTTTGGAGACGTCCGAGGGGATGTTACTATAGAAACCGGTATTGTCGTACATCCGGGAATAGATGGCTCCGTTGGACTGTATGTTGTTATAAACATAGTTTCCGAAGCTAAAACGGCCGGCGATGTTCAAATCCCAGTTTTTGTAAGTCAGGTAAGAGGAAAAACCTGCCAGCCATTTGGGAGCCGGGCCTTTGTAGCGATACAGGTCCGATTGGTTGATAATGCCGTCTTTGTTCAGGTCGGCATATACACCTTCAATCGGTTTTCCTGCTTTATCGTATACTTGCCGGTATACGTAAAATGCATTGGATTCATGTCCTTCACTGTGTATTTGTATTGTACTGCCGGTACCTCCAGAGATACCTCCGGTAAGGACTCCCATGTAATTTGGATCTTTGTTCCGGATCAGTTTGATGATTTTATTTTTGTTGTAGGATAAATTGACATTGAATTCCCAATGCCATTTGTCGTTGTCGACCGGGACGGTGTTCAGGACAAATTCGAAACCCTGGTTGGACAAGTCTCCTACATTCGTTACGATTTTATTGGTCAGGTTCGAGCCGGCTGCAATCGGAATTTCGTTTAACAGGTCTTTGGTTTTACGATAGTAATAGTCGATAGAACCGTTGATCCGGTTATTGAAAAAACCGTAATCCAAAGCGACGTTCCAGGTTGTCGTTTCTTCCCATTTGATGTTGGCATCGTAACCGTTAGGCCGGAGTGTGTATATAAAGTCGTTCCCGAACTGATACTGGGCTTTATCGTTACTTATGGTATAGTTGGCCAGATAAGGGTAGTCATTTCCGATGATGTCCTGTTGTCCGGTGACACCGTAACCAAGCCGCAGTTTTAAAGAGGATAGTTTTTCAAAGCTTTTCATAAAGTCTTCCTGGTCGATACGCCAGGCCAGGGCGAGGGACGGGAAAGTTCCCCAACGTTGTTTTTTGGAAAAACGGGATGAACCGTCTCCCCGGATGGTAAATGTAAGCAGGTATTTGTCCATAAAGGTGTAATTCAAACGACCGAAGAAAGAAAGCAGGTAGTTTTCTGAAGCACTTTCGATGTCTTCTTTGACATAGGTACCGGAGGTATTGGTGGCATAAGAAGAACTGCTCTTTTTAAAGTGTTGCCAGGAATAACCACCGATGACATCGATGACACTGTATATGTTGTCGATCTGTTTGTTGTAGTTCAGGTAAAATTCCAGTAATTCGTTGTATTTTTTTTCACCGAATTTTTTATGATATCCGCTTCCGTACTTTTCATCGTAAGTCCAGGCTGCATTTTCAGGTTCTATGACTTTTCCGTCGCTTTTTGAGTAGTCATAGGCCAGGTTTAAGTTGGCCCGTAAGTCCGGGAAAAAATGTAACCGGTAATCGAATTGGATATTGCCGATGAAACGTTTCACATCGGCTTTATCACGGTGTTGTTCCAAATGGGCGACGGGGTTTATTGTAGCAATCTTATTGGGATCGCCGGTTGCCGATTGTGTCCAGGTAAAATACCCGCCGTAACGTTCGTTGCCGTCTCTGACGGGCCGGGTGGGATCGAATAGTACGGCTTCACCTATAGAACTGGTATTACCGAAATTATTTTTAATATACATTCCTTTGGCCTGAAGGTTGATTTTCAGGTAGTCGTCAAAAAAGGAAGGATTGAGATTCAGTGCTCCGGTGTACCGTTGCAGGCTGCTCGTTTTTAAGATTCCCTGTTGATCTGTAAAACCGAAGGAGATCCGGAAGGGGGTATCAAATTTATAACCGGAAAAATCGATTGTATGGTCATTGCTGACGGCTGTCTGGTAGATTTCATCCTGCCAGTCTGTATTTGCGTTCCCCATATTGTCGATAATACTGGTGTTACCGGCAAATTGTTTCCGGATGGTTTCGCGGTATTCGTCGGCATTGAGGACGTCGACTTTGCCTTCCCGCCAGCCGATACTAAGCTGGCCGGAATAATTGACCCGGAAAGGTTGTCCTTTTTTTCCCTTTTTGGTGGTAATCAGAATAACGCCGTTGGATGCTCTGGCTCCGTAAATGGCTGTAGAGGAGGCGTCTTTTAAAACGGTAAATGTTTCGATATCGGCCGGGTTGATGCTATTCAGCGGATTACGCATACCGGATATGCCGGAATTGTCCAGGGGAACACCGTCGACAACGATCAGGGGGTCGTTACTGGCTTTCATTGAAGAGCCTCCCCGGATACGAATGGTTGCACCTTCTCCCGGTGCTCCGCCTCCGGTTGTGATCTGTACACCCGGGGTTTTCCCGATCAGTAAATCCTGGGGTGAAGACATGACTCCGGGGTTAAAATCATTGGCTCCGATAGAGATAACCGAACCGGTAGCGTCATTTTTTCTTACTTGTCCGTATCCGATGACAACAACTTCCTGAAGTTGCTGTGTATCTTCCTCTAAGGCTACGTTTAACGTATTTTGGCCGGTTATGTTAAAACTTTTAGTTTTGTAGCCGACGAAAGAAAATTCAACCACATCTCCGCGATTTACTTTTAGCGAGTAGTCACCGTCGACATTGGTTGCCGTTCCGGTAAATGTACCTTTGATGATAACACTCACTCCCGGCAAAGGTTCTCCGTTGGCAGCGTCGGTTACTTTTCCCGTTAGGTTTATTTCCTGTGCCCAGCTATTTAGGGAAAAAAGCAGAAAGCATAACAAAATAGGAAAAGAAGTTAAGCTTAGTTTGTTTCGTTTCATAATTGTACGATTTAGCGTAAAGGTTCTCTTAAAAGTATGGAAACATACTTTTTATCTTTTGACTTTACGCGGTATACGAATACAATTAAGGACGATGTTTACTTTTTTTGGCTAAAAGATGTAAATTCGGTCAATGCCATCCCTTATCCTGAAGAATTTGTGCCTGTTGTTTTGAAACACCGGGATTCATAGAAAAATAGAGAGTTGCGTAATCTGTGGCTTTTTTTTCAGGAAGACTTTCGATGAGGCGGTCTAAAACGGAGGTAGGAAGAAAATTATGACTGATGTTCAGATTGTTAATGGAGTGGCAATCACTTAAATCTAATTCATACAAATGACAGTGGGAGCAGTATAAACGTTGTAAAGAATGTGCGTTTTTTAAAACCAGTACACTTAGCGAATTGTGAGACAGGTTTAGGTAGTTCAGATGATTGTGTAATGGAAGCTCGAATTCGGTCAGGTTATTGGAATTACAATGTAATTCTTCAAGACGGGGGCAGTTACTGAGATTCAACTCTGTCAGTTCGTTGCCTTCACAATGTAAATATTCTAAAGAAGGGCAATTGGATAGAAGCAGGTTGACCACCCGTTGATTGGTTAAAGAGAGAAAGCTGATTTTGCTGCCGAATATCTTGATTCGGTGTACTTCTTCCGTTCTATAAGCATGTTGCAGGTTAAAATAGATATTTTGGGGATCGTATGAGAGGCATTTACCATCTCCCCAATCTATGAAGAGCTTTTCTGCGTATAAAGTCATTTGAAAGGGGACAGAAGGAGCGCTGATAAATTCGAGAATGATAAATTCGCTGGATATCTGGGCATTCATTACAATCAGTTTTAAAAAAAGTGTAGGGCTGAAGATTTTGTTTGACAGGAGGCACCGCCAAGCACCCAAAGGACAAACAATAAATACAACAGCCTACACTTATGCGCAGACGTCACACTTATTCCTGTCCTTTTTGAAAAATTGGCGGTTTTCCTGTCAAGAATAATATTAACGATCAATATCTTAAATTTTAGCTAAATCTGACACTTCGTTAAAAATCAGCTACAAACATACTAAAAAATAAGATATAAAAATCGAATGTGACCTTCTTTTTACGCAAGAGGTAGGCTGTCGATGGGATATTTTTTATTTTATTTTCGTGATAGTGTTATTTCTATTTTGTATTATCTTATTCTCCCGTTCACATCCAATAATTTATATTATGTAATAAAAATTTGATATACAAACCAAAGGGGCATTAAAGTCCTTGGAGTCCGGATATCGGATTTTAAATTCACAGTTTTCATATTTATATTGTAAAATACTGTAGGCATCGGACTGTCTTATTTAAATCAGGCTAAGGTTGTAATGCTCTCCCGATTGAAAATTTAAATTATTCAGCCCTTTTAAATTACGAACTGTAAAGCTATTCGATAATATTTGTTTGTATGCTAATTTAGGTAAAATAAAGAAGAAAAGAAACAGAAATCGATTTCTGTTTAGGATTCGTTTGGATGCAACTTAATAAAAATGCAGCCGTTTAACGTGAAAACAGAATTCAGAATATATGCAGGTAACCCTAAAAGAGTTGGCCGAAAGATTGAAACTTGCTCCTTCAACTGTATCCAGGGCTTTAAAAGGGCATCCTGATATCAGTGAGGAGACACAATTACGTGTGCGTAGATTAGCCGAGGAGTTACATTATGCACCTAATGTCATGGCAACGAATCTTCGTTGTCAGAAATCGAATTTCATTGCCGTTGTAGTTCCGGAGATCCGTCGTGATTTTTATGCTGCTTTTGTAAACGGAGCAGAAAAAATTTTCCGGGAAAACGGTTATTTTCCGGTCCTGTTTCAAAGTTGTGAAGATTTCCGGCAAGAGGAAGCGATATGTCGCAGTATCGGCGTTTCCCGGATGGGAGGGGTATTAGTATCAGTGGCGCAGACGACACATTTTTTTCAACATTTTTATAGTTTGCAGGAACAGGGGATTCCGCTTTTGTTTTTCGATCGTATAGCAGGGGAATTGGATACTGATAGAGTGATTACGGACGATTTTATGGGGGCTTATGAAGTTGTACGGCATTTGATCGTTCAGGGATACCGTAAAATAGTCCATTATGCAGGAGTACAGCATTTGCAGGTAGCACAAAAAAGGCGGTTGGGATATTTACAGGCTTTGCAGGATTTTCATATCCCTGTGGAAGAGGATATGATTGTATATTGCAATACGGCGGCTGATGTCAGCTTATATACTCCGCAGTTGATGCAGAGTTTGGCTCCGGATGCTCTGTTCGCAGTGGATGATGATATGGCCGTAGAGGTATTGTCGGTATTGAAAGAAATGGGATATCGTATTCCGGATGACCTTGCCGTGTGTGGATTTTCGGGCGATAATATCACGAAGGTGACAGAACCCGGCTTGACTTCGGTAGACCGGCATGCTGAAGACATGGGAGAAATTTCGGCCCGTTTATTGCTGGAAAGGATACAAATGCCCCACAAGTTCCCTACGGTGACGAAAATGATAAAACCTGCTTTAGTGGTCAGAAAAAGTACCGAGCGACCTGTGAGGCCTTTGGAGTAATACCGGTTTTGTAGTTTTACAAAGTTTGTATTATCTTTAATGTTTCCGTAAACAATAAAAATAGATAATTATGCCGAGATGTGTGATTTTGCTAGCATGGATTTTTTTAGTTTATGCCTGTCGTGAAGATATACGTTTGCCTGAGCACCCGGCGATTTACGATTTAGCGACACCGATCCGTTTAAGTGGCGATACGACCCGGGTATATCTTACTGATTACTTTTTGGAACCGGCGAAAATAAAGAAGATAACTTCTTCTGAAGATCTGAAGCCGGTATGGAAAAAAGGGAGAAATGAAATTCTGTTGTTGCCTGAAATATCGGCGAAACCTATGGGAAATATCCGGGTTAAGACTGAAGGGTATACGTACGACATACCCGTACTGAAATCTATGGGGAATGATCATACGGGGAAAGCTCCTGTAATTTTCACGGATAGGATAAAAGGGGATACGGTCTGTCTGTTGAACCGGAATCCGGTGGAGGAATGGGCGGTGTATGTAGAGAATCAAAAATTGAAGAAAAGCTGTCTTTTTCCGGACAGTAATGGTATACGGATTGTCATTCCTCCGGTGACAAAGGAATTCGGGCGAATAGAATTGAGGGTTTGGGCCTTGAACGAATCCGGAGTCTCTAACGATATTTTTATTCCTTTGGAAAAGGGGAAAGTGATTATGGACGCCGGTTTGTTGAATCGGTTCGATAAACGGGCTTCGACTCTTTATTTTTTGATGATCGATCGTTTTAAAGATTCATTACCCGGTAATAATCATCCGTTGAATACCAAAGAAGTGTTGCCTATTGCCGATTATATGGGAGGAGACATTGCCGGTGTGGCCCAAAAACTGAAAGAAGGGTATTTTGATTCGTTGGGTATCAATACAATATGGCTGTCGCCGATCACTCAAAATCCCGAAGGTGCGTATGGTTTGTGGAAGAATCCGAAGACTAAATTCTCAGGTTATCACGGATATTGGCCGGTATCTTCTTCTCGTATAGACTATCGTTATGGAACACCGGAAGAGTTGAAAGAACTTATTACAGAGGCACATAAACGGAATATAAATGTGATTTTGGATTATGTTGCCAATCACGTACATGAGGAACATCCGTTGTATCAGCAGCATAAAGATTGGGCGACAAATTTACACCTTCCGGACGGTAGCCTGAATACGGAACGTTGGGATGACCATCGTCTGACAACCTGGTTCGATACGTTTTTGCCCACATTGGACCTGGAGAGGGCAGAGGTGTATGAGCCGATGACGGATTCGGCTTTGTATTGGATAAAAGAATACGATCTGGACGGTTTCCGTCACGATGCGACAAAGCATATTCCGGAGGTATTTTGGCGGACACTGACTTATAAACTCAAGAAAAATATTGTATTTCCGCGAAATATAACCGTTTATCAGGTTGGGGAAACGTATGGCAGCCGGGAGCTGATAGCTTCCTATATAGGTTCCGGGTTACTGGACGGACAATTTGATTTCAATGTGTATGATGATGCTGTGGCTGTTTTTGCACGGCCGGAGATCGGGTTTCAGCGTTTGAACCGTTCTCTGGAAGAGAGTTTCCATTGTTATGGAGTACATAATCTGATGTCTTATATTTCCGGTAATCAGGATAGGGCTCGCTTTATTTCATATGCTGCCGGAGATATCCGTTTTACAGAAGACAGCAAAGTTGCCGGATGGACCCGTAAGATTGGGGAACGGAAACCGTCGGATGAGAAGGCTTATGATAAATTGATACAATTGATCGCTTTCAATGCGACAATACCGGGGATACCTGTTATTTATTACGGGGATGAAATCGGTATGACAGGCGGGAACGATCCGGATAATCGCCGGATGATGCGCTTTGATGGATTGAGTGAAGAGGAACAGAGGGTGAAGGAGAAGACGGCAAAACTGAATAAGTTCAGACGCAATAGTATGGCATTGATGTATGGAGATTTTGTGCCTTTACGGGTGGAAGATAAAGTATATGCTTACCTGCGTTCTTATTTTGGGGAGGATGTCGTTGTGATTTTCAATAAGCATGAAGAAGAGATAACTTTGAAGCTTGATCTGCCCCAGCGGGATCGGAGAGGTACATTTAAGTCCATGTTCGGCAGTCGTTTCAGTTATGATAATTCGAAATTAATCGTCGATGTTCCGGGAAATGGGGTGGAGGTATTTTACAACGAAATAAGAAGTTTGTGATTTAGGATAAAAAACTCCCTGAAGCTTTATTTTCAGGGAGTTTTTGAAAGTCAGACGGTATTACATTTCGATAATAATGCTTGAGTAAGCCGGCATATAAATCAGGTATTCATTGTCACTGATTTTTTTCAGGCCTGTGCCTTTGGTATCGGCTATCGGCTGTTTGATGGCTTTTTTCAGAGTATAAGTCTTCAAGGTATTGGAGACATTGTGGATTACCAGTAATTTTTCTCCTTCGGCTTCCCGATAGAATACCATAAAATTTTTGTCGCTGTCTTCTGCGTCGTTAAATGCTTCGGTTAGTGTCATTTTTCCGGTTGCTAAAGCAGGATAGGCATTACGCAATTTTATGAAATAACGGTAGATATTGTAAATGGAGTTCACTTTTTCGGCTTGTCCGGCTACTGTTCCGACGGTTGCTTCGGTGGAATAAACGGATGTACGCCAGGTTGTGCGGTAATTATCCTGTGCCCGCACGTCCCATAGCATCGGATCGCGTACGTTTTCGTCGCCGTTGGTTTTCATACCCAACATACCGATTTCTTCACCATAGTAGATATAGGGACTTCCTACCGATGTCATAAGAATGGCTGCTGCCATTTTGGCCCTTTCCAGACTCAGATTGCTGCTGCCACCCAATACTGAACGGGCACGGTCCTCGTCGTGATTGGAGAGTTTCGTCGCATCGATAAAATCGCTCCGGTAAGCGGCATATTCATCCTGGTAGCTGATCATGTCTTTGGGGAACCATTTGGCGTGGCTGTTCTGGATGGCATACATCATCCGGTACCAACTGCTGAAATCAAATAGGGCCGGAAGTCCTTCGTAATAAGGAGCTACCGTATTATGTTCGGCCAAAGCTTCCCCGACCATATAAAGATCGGCTTTGGTTTTGGCCAGTTCCGTATAGAATTTTTTCAGGAATGTGGGATTTTCATCTGAGTTTTCATCCTGGTAGATGTGTTTTACGGCATCCAGCCGGAAACCGTCAACTCCTTTACTCAGCCAAAAACGGCCCGCATCGCAAATGGCTTTAAAAGCCGGCGAATTTTCACATTCGTTTACTGCTCCGTAATTAATTTCAGGCATCCAGTCGGAAAACATACCCATGTATTTGTATTCGGTGGTACCGGTAGCTACGGAATGCCATTGTCCGGCATTGTAAGTTTTCGTCATTGGAATAAGGCCGGCAGCAATGTCTGCCTGCGGATCTTTGGAAAAGAGGAAATAATCCCGGTAAGGACTGTTTTCGTTGCTGCATGCGTCGGTAAACCAGGGATGAGTTTTGGATGTGTGGTTGATGACAAAGTCCAGGATCACTTTGATGCCGAGACTGTGTGCTTTATTTACTAATTCTTCGAAATCGGCCATCGTACCGTATTCCGGTTTGATGGAAGAGTAGTCGTCCACATCATAGCCGTGGTAGGAAGGACTCGGATTAATCGGGGTCAGCCAGATGCCGGCAACTCCGAGTTCATTCAGATAATCCATTTTAGCTGTAATTCCTTTGAGATCACCGATTCCATCGCCGTCACTATCGGCAAAAGAGCGGACAAATATTTCATAGAAAATTCCGGCCCGTTTTATTCCGTCCCATGTTTTGGATTGGTATTGGGAGATGGATGTCATCTGGTCCGGGTCGACAGGCTCGAAAGGACGGGCTTCGAATTGCATTTGTCCCAATAGCCATTGCCGGCTGTTTTGTTGCAGATATACTTTTTGCAGGTCGTAGACTGAGGGGGTTGTAAAGCTGATGTTGTAATCGGTAAATTTAAAGTTCGTAGCAGGAATGTAAGCACCTGTATCTGCGGCCGAACGGAAAGCTATAACGCTGGATTCAGTAAAGCCGTAACCTCCGATAGAAATTGTCTGTCCCGGTTTATAAATGGCCGTAGCCGACGGCATCGATAAATTGACAATCGGCATTTCGTCCGGGTCAGGGGGCGGAGTTCCGTTATCGTCGTCGCTGCAAGCACCGAGTAAGCAGACAAAAGCCCAGAGTAGACAGAATATTTTGTGTTTTAGTATCATGTTGTATTTCGTATTAAATGTATAAATAATCGATGAGGATAGGACGTAATTTTTCTATGCGATAGAAAGGATCTCCTGCCAGCGTATGGATATTATGCAGGAGATCCTTCTTATTTCGGGAACGGTATATCCGGATGATTATTTCTTTGTAATGGTCAATTTATAAGGCTTGGTAAGGATATTCAGTACAAGGTCGTAGTTCCCTGCTTCGGCTACCGTCATATTGCTTCCGTTATCCGTTGTCAGGTCTGCCGGATCACCGCCCAGACTCAGATCCCATCCACCGTTAAAGCGTATTTTGAATCCGTCGCCTCCGGCAGGCAAGGCGAGCGCGTTCAATACCCAGGTCCCGTCGGTTTCATTGTACGTGAAAGCTGCGTCACCTGCCCAGTCATTGAAGGCACCTATCAAACCGACCTGTGTAACCGGAGTAAGCGTGAACGTCTGTTCGGCCAGATTTACCTTGACATAATAGTAGGCTGAAGGGACAGAGATATTGGAGGTTCCGCCGGTTTCTCCGCTATTGGTGGACGAATCGAAACTACCTCCGAAATCGTTGTTATTCCAGTCCTGATCAGGATTGAATTTGAATTCGCAGTTTTCTTTTCCTTCCTTATCCTTTAACATCAGGAAGCCTTCATAAATACCTTCTCCATTGCCTTTCAGACCGGGTGCTGTTGAGGGCGACCAGCCCTGATGAGAACCGACTATATACAGATAATCGGAGAAAGCGGTGTTGATTAATTTTATCTGATAAGGATATACTCCCGTATTCACAATAATCTTGTATTCGCCCTCGGTATTGGCAAATGTGAAATTGCCGCCGTTCTCGAATTGACCGTTATCGCCGATGGAATAGGTCCAGTTGTTGTTCATGCGGAATTTGTATTCACCGCCAATCAAATTTGTTGTCAATGACCAGCTATTGGCTGCGGGATCGTATGTCATTTCCGTATCGCCATCCCAGCCGGCCGGAGTGGCAGAACCGATAATACCGACTCTTTCGATTTTTAATGCTGTGAAAGTTTTGGTTTTATAGTTTACCCGGATACGGTAGATTCCGCTTGGCAATACCAGATTTCCGGCTGATAGATCGGTATTAAGGGCATAATCGGTAATCACTAAATTTCCGTCAGCATCTGTAGTCGGAGTAATATCGCCGGATTTACCGAGGTTGGTGCCATCCCAGTCCGGCTGACTGGCAAATTTGAATTCTGTGTCAGCACCGTCGGCTGTTGTCAGGTTGACAAAACATTCGTAAATACCTTTCACATCAGTCATCGGCATTGATGGGGCAGAAGCCGGGGTCCATCCCTGATGAGAACCGACAACGTACAGTTTTTCCGGATAGCTTACGGAATAGGTCGTTACCAGAATATTGACACTGGCCGATTCCAGGCCTTCGGGAATTTCAGCAGAATAAGCTTTGATATAGAGGGTAATTTTGCTTTGTTGTCCTTCCGGAGCACCCGCTTTTACGATAAGCTCGTTAAAAGCTTCCTGTGTCATGGAAAAAGCGGTTTCCGTTGTCCGTACAAGTTCGACAGCTTCGTCGGGGATTGCCCGGCTACCTGGTCCTGCGGGAGCATTGAAATAAGCAAATACGGCATATTCAATTTCTGCTCCGACTTCCAGGCTGGCGGGTTCCCATGCAAAAGACAGGTTCTGGTCCCAGGTTGCGGAACTCAGTTCAAATTTCTGACCTTCTTCCAGGCCGGTAAATTCCGGTTCGATCAGGTCGCCCTGGCTTTGGATATTTACGGTTATTGTATTGGAATTGACAGAAGTATTGTCGTAATATGCTTTTACGAAGAAGGTCATTTCAAACAGTTGGTTTGCCGGAGCACCCGCACTTAATACCGTTTCATTGAAAACTTCTTTAGCAATGGTCAATGAAAGACCGGAAGCAGAACCGAAGCTGACTTCGGCTCCTTCTTCTCCGTATTTACCGAAAAGTTCATAATTCACCGTTGTTTTGTATCCCGGTCGAAGTGCATTCCAGGCAAAAGTTACGTTTTCTACTTTGGAAGAAGGAGTGACCAGAATCATTCCGTGGGTTTTCAATACCGGAGCGACGACCGAAGTCTGACGGAATTCTTCCGGATCTTCGGAGCAGGCAACTGCCAGCAGGCTGACGGCTATGAGAGCCAGAATATATTTGAAGTATTTCATAATTCTTTCGTTTTTAGGAGAGGGAACTTTTTTGAAAATTGTTCCCTCTCGTGTTCTATATTACTGTTTTTCGTAACTCAGACAATATTTGTAAGTCTCATAGTTATAGAAGAATTTCACAAGATAAGTTCCGGCTTCTTCAATGACAATATTACCGCCGCCTTCTGTCAGATCGTTGATATCGCCTCCGAAATTGTAATCCCAATTGCCGTTGAAACGTATTTTGAATTCTCCGTTAGCTTCTACCGTGATCGTAGCCGAATAGATTTTACTAGCCCAATCGTATGTCATCGGCAGATCTTCGGCCCAGTCGTTGAAGCTACCCATCAATCCTACTGTTTCCATCTTCGTAAGTTCAGCTTTCATATTGACCAGGTCTAATTTTGCCTTATAGAATCCGGAAGCAGTTGTCAGGTTGCCTGCACCTCCGTCATTATCGATTGCATCCAAAGAACCTCCGTAGTTTGTACCGTTCCAGTCGGGCTGAGAAGTAAATTTGAATTCTGCGTCAGAGCCGTCTTCTGTATTCAGGTCGAGATAGCCGATATAAACATCTGTTTCCGCCGATTCGAAAATCATTTGAGCAGCATCCGGAGCCCAGCCTTGGTGTGAGCCGGGAACATACAAGCCTTTGGCTTTTACGACAGCCTGGGCTGTTGTTACCTTGGATGTTATATTTTCTGCCGAGCGTACGACAGTGTAGTCGGTGCCTATCGTAGCGGTAACATAAAATCCGACGGTAACCGTAGCATATTCGGCGATGCCCAATCCGCCTTCTTCTACGGCAGTACAGAATTTCACATTCAGTACATCCTTGGTCGTAGCATAAGAAGTTTCGTTGATTCCGGAGAATAGCAGGATGTCATGTTCTCCGTTTTCATCGGTGTAAACGGCATGGATACCGTAGTCGATCATTGCCTGGTAGCCGAAATCAGCCGCGCTCCAGGTAAAAGTCACTTCTTCTTCCTTGTTACTGTCTTTGATCGAGATATCGCCCAGGGGATTCAAAACCGGGATGCGAATATCTTCTCCGTCAACAGCGTTCGTTTTATCCAGTTCATCGCAACTTGCGAAGCCTAGTGCTATCACCAAAAGGGATAAAATATATCTGGTAAATTTCATATTATTTGGGTTTTAAAATGATTAATATCCCGGATTTTGTACCAATTTTGTGTTCGCAGCCAGTTCTGAAGACGGGATTGCGAATATTTTCTTATAATCGGGGAATGTTTGTCCGTCATAGCTTCCGCCTTTGTATCTCCATACAAAAGATCCGGATGTAAATTTGTTCCAACGGATCAGGTCGGTACGACGATGACCTTCCCACATCAGTTCACGGGCCCGTTCTGCTATCAGGTAATCCTGATTGAAATTATCGATTGTGCCTAAACCGGCGCGTTGACGCAAGTCGTTCAAATAACCTACGGCTGTAGCATCGTTTCCACTTCCCATATTCAGTACGGCTTCTGCATAGATCAAATAGATTTCACCCAAGCGGATACAAGGGAAATCGATATTGGAGTAAGCACATTGCTGGGCTTCGGATTCATATTCAGCGCCTGTTTTGTCGTGCGGAATATTGTTGTATTTGAATAACGACCAGCCACTGTTAAAATCGTCGATATTTTCCATCGTTTCTTTCCGGCCTTTGATATAAAATAACTGACCGCGCTTATCGCTACATTTGTATGTGCCGTTTTCATAATCCGGATCGGATACGTTGAAATAATCGCGTGCATATTCGTACGGTACGCGGATACCTCCCCAGCCGTTGTTGATACCCAGTAAGGTCGTATATTTATCTGTTGCGGCAATAGAGGCAAAAGCCAGGTAGGAAGTACCTCCGTAAGATTGTGTTTTGAAAGCTTCGTAGTCGATGGTGAACATCAATTCCTGCCGGGCTTCCGGGTTCTGTCCGTTATCTCCCCGGAACAGGTCTGCATAGCTGGGGCAAAGATCGTATCCCAGGGCAAACACTTCTTCACAGGCTTTTTTGGCATCGGCCCAACGGGCTGTTCCTGTGTATACTTCAGCGTTCAGGTAAAGGCGTGCCAGTAATCCCCATACAGCCCCGATGTCTGCTCTCGGATAATTGGAACGGGCTGCCGGCATTTTGGCTTCGGCTTTTGTCAGATCGAGCAATTCGGATTCGATGTATTCAAAAACTTCTTTCCGGGGTTTTTGTGCGGGCGAATAAGCCCCGAACGGACTATCTTCCGTTACAAAAGGTACATCCCCGAAAATATCCATAGCCATCCAGTATAGATAAGCTCTTAGAAAACGGGCTTCAGAGCGGTAGCTATGGATTTTTTCCACATCGGCGCCTCCGATACCTCTGTCGGACAAACGGCTGTCGGTACTTTGGCGTAAAAATTCATTTACATAGGTAATGCCGTGTAAGCTACGGGCGTATACGGCGTAAGTGGCAGCATTGTCGGCATCACTCCAGTTGTTGTTATTGATGTCGTTTACCCAACTGTCGTTTGCCCAGGCACATTTACAGCCGTCACTGGATATTTCCTGTAAAGTCCAGAAAGCCCGGATCACTTCCGAAGCTCCGCCGTCTTCTACAGCCAAATCTTCCGTGTTGGCAAAGTTGTAATAGATTTTAGACAGTCCGGACAAATAGCTTTCCGGAGTAGAGTAGGCATCTTCCGATGTAAAGTCGGATTCGTTCAACGGCAACGTGTCCAGATCACCGATACAGGAATTCAGGGACAGGCAAGCTGCGGCGAACAATAATGAAATATATCTTTTTTTCATATCAATATTCTCCTTTTAGATTAGAAATTAACATTCAGACGCAATGAATAGGTTCTCGGACGCGGCCAAATATTGTTATCGATACCGCCTACACCTGTGCCTTCCGGATCCATACCGCTGTAGTCGGTAATCACAAATACATTTTGTACGGAAGCTGCGACCCGGATATTGAAGCCTTCCCGTTTGGCGATGTTCCGGAACGTATAACCCAGATTCACATCATCCAGACGGAAGAAACTGGCATTTTCCAGGAACATATCCGAATACCATTGTTCGGTTACGTTGGCCTGTGTAAAACCGGTTTTCTTTACCGTAGTTGCATAATTGGAAAGCGTATTCGAAGCAAAGTCTATATTTGCCGTCGAGTTGGAAGAATAAAAGTCATTGAACATCCAGTTACCGACAGAACCGTGTCCGTTAAAGCCGAAATCCCAGTTTTTATAGGAGAGTTTCAGGTTTATACCGTAGAAGAAATCCGGATTCGGTGATTTGTTTGTCATATAACGGTCAGCAGAAGTGATCACACCGTCACCGTCACGGTCGACAAGAGCGTTCTGTATGGCATGTCCTCTGCTGTCATAAGCTTGCTGATACAGGTAGAATGTATAAGGAGCCGAACCTACCATGTGACGTTGCAGATAACCGCCGGTTCCCTTGCTGATACTTCCGATACCTACGTAGTAATTCGGATCGTTGCTACCGGTCAGTTTTGTAAATTCGATTTTTTGGAAAGTACCGTTCAAACCGACACTTAAATTCCAATCTTTCGTTTGTACCGGGATAAAATTCAACGCGATTTCCACACCTTTATTTTCCATATTACCCACATTGGTCAATACCGTATTGGAGAAGTTAGAGCCCATAGGTACGGTTACCGTATTCAACAGGTCGGATGTTTTCCGTTTGTACAGGTCGACACTGGCTGTAATACGATTGTTAAAAAAGCCCAGGTCTAAACCGGCGTTCCAGGTTTCTGTCGTTTCCCATTTGATATTCGGATCGTAGGCCTGCGGGGTCAATTTGTAAATATATCCGGCATTTCCCATGTTATACATATGGTACTGGTCAGTAGATAAAGAATAACGGGCCAGATAAGGATAGTCTCCGGAATTGATTTCCTGTTGTCCGGTTTTACCCCAGCCGACACGTAGTTTAGCTGAAGAAATCGGATCTATGTTTTTGATGAAATCTTCTTCGCTCAAATTCCAGGCTATGGCTGCCGACGGGAACAAACCCCAACGGTTGTCTTCAGAGAAGCGGGAAGAGGCGTCGTCACGTAAAGTGAATGTAAACAGGTATTTCCCCATCAATGAATAATTTAGACGTCCGAAGAACGAAATCAGATAATGTTCCGTCCGATTGAACGGATAGTTATAATCGTCTCCTTTTTGTTCGTGCGTTTCGTTGAAATAACTTACCGAATGATCGGAAGAATAAAAATGCTGCCAGGAATAACCGGCCATCAGATCGATACGGTGTACTCCGAATTCTTTATTGAAATTCAGGTAGAATTCCAACAATTGATTCCGGCGGAAATTGGTGTATTTGCTGTACTGTCCGATACCCAGGTTTTCCGAATCCTTCCAGGCTTGCATAGAACCGGGGCGTGCCCCTTTCTTACCGTCGGTAGAGGTAATGTCCATTCCGATATTTAAATTTGCCCTTAACGCTTCGAAACCGTGAACTTTATAATCCAGTTGGGCATTTCCGATAAAACGATGTACCGTATTGGTATTGCTGTAGTCATACAATTGTGAAAGCGGACTGACTGTGGCTAAAGCATTCGGAGAAATGACCGGATCGATGCTGTTCATCCAGTTCCAGTAACCATTTGTCAGGTTTTTGTTGATACTTCCGTCTTCGTTGTAAAAATAAGCCGGTTGTGTCGGATTGAAGAATGCTGCTGCATTTACGGCACCGCCGTCAGCAAAACGGTTTTTAATGACCACCCCTTTGGCATTCAGATTAAGAGTCAAATGTTCGTCGAGTAATTTGGGCGAAACACTGATATCAAATGTTCCGCGTTCGTATTTGGATGTCTCTAAAGTTCCTTCTTCATTGGTATAACCGATAGAAGCCCGGTAAGGTAATATGTTATTCACATTACCATAGGCACTGATATTGTGGTCGTGTGCAAAAGCATTACGGAAAATTAAGTCCTGCCAGTCCGTTTTTGCTGTTCCGAGTAAATTGGTAATCTTATCTCCGTTTGTCGTTCCTGCCGGATATATTCCGGTTATAAATTCCCGGAATTCATCGGCTCCCATTACCGGCACGGTTTCACTATTGGTAACAATGCTAAAACTACCGTTGTAGCTTAAGTTGATCTTATTTCCTTTTCCTTTTTTTGTGGTGATAATGATCACACCGTTGGATGCTCTTGAACCGTAAATTGCTGTTGCTGATGCATCCTTTAATACAGTAAACGATTCGATATCGTTCGGATTAATGGTAGACAATGCATTGGCCATTCCCGGTGCTGCATCGTTGGATACGGGGACACCGTCGATAACAATAAGCGGATCGTTGGAAGCTGTCAAAGAAGCTGCTCCACGGATACGGATAGTTGCTCCCGAACCGGGGCCTCCGTCGCCGGGGATGATCTGAACACCCGTTACTTTCCCTTGTAACATTTGTTGCGGAGAAGTTACCGCAGCCCGGTTTAATTCATCGGCTTTAATCGCTACGACCGAACCGGTAGCATCATTCTTTTTTACAGTACCGTAGCCGATGACAACGACTTCGTCCAATTGTTCTACATCTTCTTGTAATACAATGTTTAAGGTCGTTTGGCCGGCAATTGTAATCGTTTGTGTCTTGTAGCCGATAAAAGAAAATTCCAGAATATTACCTGTCTGGACTTTTAGGTTGTAATTACCTTCAAAATCCGTTGCCGTACCGGTGGAAGTTCCTTTGATTATAATACTTACACCCGGTATAGGCTCACCTTGCTTGTCAGTGACTCTACCGGTCAATACTCTTTGTTGGGCAAACGCACTAACGGATAGCAGCATGCACAAAACAAAGAGTAAGTTTCTCATTGTGTTTCCGTACTTCATAATGATAGAATTGTTTTTTTACATTAATTTTAAAGTTTGGCTTGATTTTTCAGATCGCTTTCGGGCATATTCAAATTTTAGTATTCTTATTATAAATTTTCCTGCTTAAAAAATGAACGTTTATATTGGCATTTCCGAAAAAGCCAGACTAAAAGAATAAATTCGGGATAATTGCATATTGTATTGATTTACAATACAATAAATGACAAATAATACGTGTGTGAAAATTAAATTCAGAGACTGTTTTAAACTAAAAACGTCATTTATTACTCAAAAAATGAATAAATGCAAACGTTAAAGCTGAAATGTTAAAAATTCAAACGTTTGCGATAACGGTTTCGGCAATTTTTTACCAAAAAAACAAACGTTTCCAATATATAAAATATTCAAAAGGTCTACATTTGAGTTGTTAAAATAAACAAAAAGTGCCTGAAAATTTGAATTTTTCAACTTTTTGGAAGATGACAGAAAATTAGATTATCCAATATAAACGTTCGTTTTTATTGGGTAGGAACCGGAAAGAAAAAATAAAGGAACGGAAGGGATTTTAATCCCTCTGTTCCTCACTTAATAAAACGAACATTAAATATAATAATATGAATTAAAGTACGCAAACGTTAAAAAGAAAAACGATTTTCTAAGCCCAGATCTATTAAAAATCAATTCAACAATTATGAAGTACGTAAATATGAAAGTAAAATTACTTTTTGTTTTGTGCATGCTGCTATCCGTTAGTGCGTTTGCCCAACAAAGAGTATTGACCGGTAAAGTTACGGACACCAAAGGAGAGACCTTGCCCGGTGTCAGTATTTTGATTAAAGGGACTTCCACCGGTACGGCAACGGATTTTGAAGGAAACTTTTCTTTAAATGTCGAAAACGGTAACGTTTTAGAATTTTCTTTTGTGGGGTATAAACCTCAGGCTGTAACAATCACGGATCAGAAAACCTTACATGTCGTGATGCAGGAAGATGTGGAACAATTGGACGAAGTCGTTGTCATCGGTTATGGAACTCAGAATAAGCGGGAAGTGACCGGATCTGTTTCTAAAATCGGAGGAGATGAGGTGTTGAAAATACCGACTTCTTCATTCGATGCTACTTTACAAGGCCGTGCTTCCGGTGTGCAAGTCGTTCAGACTTCCGGTATGGCCGGAGCCGGTGCAGCTATTCGTGTACGCGGTATCGCTTCCATTACTGCCGGAGGTGATCCGTTGTATGTGATCGACGGTATGCCTATCCAGCAGAATTCCGGAGAGCGTATCGGAGCATCGAATACCAATCCGCTGGCCACTATCAACCCGAATGATATTGAGAGTATCGATATTTTGAAAGATGCTTCTGCAACAGCTATTTACGGTTCCCGCGGTGCAAATGGGGTCGTATTGATCACGACGAAAAGAGGTAAAAAGGGGAAACCTGTATTTAATGTAAATTACCGGACCAGTTTATCTACGATTACAAAGAAGCTGGATATGCTGAATACCAGAGAGTATCTGGGTTTGTTGCTGGAAGGTTATGAAAACGATGCCATTTACGGTGGTCAGGAGTATAACGGACGTCCTTCTTTGTTGGGAGGTCTGAGCTGGGAACAGGCGATGCAAAACGATACCGATTGGCAAGACGCTCTTTTGCGGACAGGATGGTCCAATTTTGTGGATTTTTCCGTTCAGCAGGGAAATGATAGATTAAAAACTTATTTCGGCCTTTCGGCAAGTAATGAAAACTCATTTATTAAAGAAAATAGCTTCAAACGCTTGAGTTCCCGTTTGAATCTGGATTATAACGTAACCAAAAAATTTACGACAGGTATCAATGCGTCTTATACGTATACGGATGAAACGTATGTACCGGTGGGTTGGGACGGAGGTATAGGAACTGCCTGGTCCAAAGCTTTACCCTATTTCCCGATATACAACGAGGATGGAACTTATTTTAAATTCCCCGACGGAACGAATCCGGTGGCGGAAATCCATAACCGTCAATCAAAAACCCGTACATCCAGAGTGATGGGTAGCCTTTATCTGAATTATGAGATATTGGAAGGCTTGTCTATACGTGCCGAAGGAAATATCGATTTTTCCGAACGTAACAGATATGCTTTGACGACATCCGTGTTGACGACAACGCCTTCTTCAAATAAGAATTACGACCGGAACATGAATTGGAATGCTAAAGCTTTGGCCAATTACAGTTTTGATTTGGGCGAAGCTCATCGTTTTAAGGTAATGGTCGGTACTGAATTTATGAAATCCGAAACCGATTACAGGTATCACAATGTGACATTCGAACCGGGTAAGGAAGACTGGTTGTATAAAGATCCGACTTTACCGACAGAGAGTTCGGCAAATAAAAAGGGAACGAGTCCTACCCAGGCCTATTCGTTCGTGTCTTTCTTCGGCCGTTTGAATTATACGCTTCTGGATCGTTACCTGTTAACGGCCACTTATCGTCGGGACGGTTCTTCCCGTTTCGGTGCCAACAATAAGTTCGGTGATTTTCCGGCAGCTTCGGTAGGTTGGATTATCAGTGAGGAAAATTTTATGAATCCGGTGAAAGACGTATTGAGTTTGTTAAAGTTGAAAGTGGGTTATGGTATGACCGGTAATGCCGAGATTCCGAACTATGCACAATGGGGTACGACGAGTATCGATCCGAATCAGATGTATTACATTGTGAATAACGATAAACTGAATCCGGGTAATTTTAATCTGTGGTATATCAGCGGACTGGCGAATCCGGATTTGAAATGGGAAAAAACAAATACATTCGATGTAGGGTTGGAGTTCGGTTTCTTAAACAACCGGATTACCGGAGAGATCGGTTATTACAACAAACAATCCAAGGATTTGTTCCTGAATGTCCGGACGTCCACGTCTTCGGGTTGGGGAAGTATATTGAAAAATCTGGGAAAAGTAGAAAATAAAGGTTTCGAATTCAATATCAAATCCCGGAATATTATAAAGAAAGATTTTACATGGACGACAGATTTCAACATTGCACACAATGTCAATAAAGTAAAGGATATCGGAAATGCCGGTCCGGATGCTTTGGCCGGAAACGGGGATACCCGTGTTATGGTCGGCAAGCCTATCGGAGTCAACTATTTGGTGAAGACTTTGGGTATCGATCCGGCAGACGGAATGCCGATGTATCAGATGTTGGATGAAAGCGGCAAGGCTATCGGAGTAACCAAAGAATATAATGCCGACCGCGACCGTCAGGCTGTAGGACACCCTTATCCGGATTATATCGGTGGATTGGATAACAATTTCACGTATAAAAACTGGGATTTCGGATTCTTGTTTACCTTCCAGATCGGCGGTAATATTTACGATGATGCCGAAAAATTCCAGATGAACAATCTCGGTGCCTGGAATCTGAAGACAAAAGCTTTGGATCGTTGGCAGAAACCGGGTGACCGCACTGATGTGAACCGGGCGACAATCAAAGGATCGATAGAGGCTTCCCGGAATACGACGGAATATTTGTACGATGCTTCTTTCCTGCGCCTGAAATCCGTTTCTTTGGGTTACAATCTTCCGCAGTCTTTGGTTAAACGGATGCATTTGCAGAATGTACGTCTTTCTTTTTCCGGAACGAACCTGTTCTGTTGGACAAAATATAAAGGCTTGGATCCTGAAATTTTCCGGGATATGGAAAATCAACAGCAGAGAAACCTCAGTATGAACGTCACTTATCTGACGGTTCCGCAAGCCCGCAATTTTACGTTTAACCTGAGTATAACGTTCTAATACTGAAAATGATGAAATTTACAAAACTATTTATAATAGCATTGGGAGCCAGCATGTCGTTTACGGCTTGTGACAACATGGGGTTTCTGGAAATCAAACCGGATAATTTGGTTTTAACCAAAGATACGGTGACTTCACCGGAACATCTTCAGAAATTTATGGTGGATGCTTATAGCTCTGTCCGGTCCACCGGTTTTATGGGGGGAGAGATGTTTGTGGCTCAGGATGTATTGGCCGGAGACGGAGCAACGCTGAAAGGAGAGTTCAACTGGTCACAGATTTTGAGTTATAGTATGAACTTGTTTAATGAAGTCGGACGTCATGCCTGGGATGAAACATATAGTTGTATTAATAAAGCCAATTTTGCGGCATTCAGCAGTACGGCCGATGGTATATTGGCAAAAGCCGATCCGGCAGTAAAGACACAATTGGAAGCCGATGCTTGTTTTATTCGGGGATTGGGATTTTTCCATCTGGTACGGATTTTCGGATTACCTTATGACGAAACGACAAAAGATGTGGATCAGATGGGTATTCCCTTACGGAAAAGAGGTACGGCCAGCATGAACGATGCTTTTGTGACCGTTCAGCGTTCCAGTGTCGGGGTTACTTACGAACAGATTGTCTCGGACCTGAAGTTTGCTGCGGCTAATTTACCGGCAAACCGGACCTGGGATTGCGGTTTCGCTACCCGTGATATCGCTAATGCCGTATTGGCCAAGGTGTATTTCTTTATGGGGAATATGGAAGAGGCTGAAAAAGCGGCAGCTCTGGTCATCGATAAATATGATTTGGATACCGATCCTACGGCTAAGTTTGCCCGGGCTTCCAAAGGCACGGCTACGCAGGAAGTTATATTTATGATTCCGAGTACGGGGAAAAGCAATGACTCCTGGGGAGCGATCAAAGGTATGTATCGTACCGACGATCCAGCCAAAGGAGATGCTCAATGGATGGCTTCCAACGATTTGTTCGAGCAGTTTGCCGCCGATGATAAGCGTGGGGAGATATTTTATATGACAAAAGACGGAATACATTATACGACGAAGTTCGATTATGATAATATGGATTGTATTATCATGGGCGAGAATGAATTATTGTTGATTTATGCTGAGGCTGCCGCTAAGATTAATTTGTCGAAAGCTATTGCTTCTTTGCAGAAAATTGAGCAACGGGCATACGGTAGCGTGAAGACGTCTAATCAGGCTACTGCCGCTACGGTGATTGCCAATGCGCAAAAGGAAAGAAGACTGGAACTGGCCTTGCAGGGAGAGCGTTTGCATGAAATGAAACGCTTGCATATGAAAGTGAAGAGTTACGATTGGAATTCCAACCGTTTGTTATTCCAGATTCCGGATTCAGAGCAGAACGGTAACCCCGACATTAAGTTGAATTGATAAATTCCGAAAGACATGAAAAAACTCAATTATATATTGATGGTATTGTTTGCAGGCCTGGTATTTACGGCTTGCGATGATGACGATTACAGTTTGGGTGCTCCTTCCGATAAGACTAAAGCTCTTATCGGTACCTGGAATGTAAAATCCGTAACACTGACCGATGAGGCCGGTACGAAGAAAGAAATGGATATTACGCCTTATTTTAATTTCGACAGTTATAAAGTAACATTCAATGAGGATAAAAGTTTTTCTATCGAAAGCAGCAGTATGACGCCCAATTTTGTCGGTCTTTTATCCGGCACCTGGAGTTATGATGATGCAGAGGCTCCTTTGTTGATTAATCTGACGGAAGGAACTGTCAGCTCACAGTTTACATTGGCGGCACCTCCCAGAGAAGGGACGAATTTGAGAATAAAGTTTATCCGTAAATCCGAGGATAAAGCCATTGTCAGTTATCGTTATGAGCTGACTAAAAATTGACCATTAAAGATTAATGACCTATGAAAAAATATAGTTTGATTCTGATCATGCTGGCTTTTGCAGTTGGTGCATGGGCACAGAAACCACGGGTTACCACATTCCCGGCAGCATTTACCCTTACGGAAGACGTAACTTTGACGATCGATGTAACGGGAACGGCATTGGAGGGTATGAGCGAAGACCTTTATTTGTGGGCCTGGAGTAATAACGGCGATAACCTGAATAACGGTTCCTGGGATAATTCAGGAGCTAAAAACCGGCTTACCAAAGTCGGGGATAATGTGTATACCCTCACATTTAAATGTAGTGAAGTATATGCGAATCCGGTTACCCAGATACAGGGATTGGTGAAAACTCAATCGGGTAGTGCTAAAACCGATGATTCCGATCCGATTTTGTTGTATGATTTCAGCCAGATGGATGGACTGACCGGGGCTGTATATCCGAATCTTTTCGGTGTAAACACGCCGATTTCCATTATGGTAAATTTGAACAATTGTGGAAATATTACGGATAAGGAAAATGGTCCGGTACATATGCACGGAGCTTTGAACGAGTGGGGATTATACCAGATCGATTTCAATTACGACCTCAACAGGACGGCTTTGAAGCCGGTAGAGGGGCATCCGGGTTTATGGAAATTGGATCTGATTCCGGGAGAGTATTTTTCAAAAGAAAACGCTCCTGTGCCGGAAGATTTGAAAGTGACCGGAATCTGGGCTGTATTCAATAACGGGACCTGGGATCAGAAAGCCGATGACAATGGTTCGGACTTCCATTTTGTTTCTGCCGTTCCGGTGGAAAAGGTACAACCGGCGGAGTTTTTCCTGAGTAAATTTACTGCGGAAGATGTGCTTCCGGTTATTATAAAGACATCTGCTTTTGAGGCTGGGAGCGAAGAAACAGAAGCCGATCCTTTATACAACTATAATGATGAAGCGATGAGTTGCGCTGTGACTTTAACGACGGATAACGGTAAAGAAACCTTGAATATCGCTGCCGTGAAAACGGCCGATTATACTTATCGGTTGGTGCTGTTGCCTGCCCGTCAATTCCAGGGTGGTCGTTCGGCTACTGCGATTGAGATTTCGTTCTCTGCCGGAGTATTGAAGTCGGAAACCGTTTTAAAAGGCTCGTTTGTCAAATAATTTAAAGAAACGAATATGAAGAAGATATTATTTTTTCTGGCGTTGGTTGTCTCCGTAAGCTTTCTGACAGCTTGTGACGATGATAACGAATACCTGTTGGGAGATCCGGAAAGTATTACGCCTAAAATTGAAGTTCCGGCCGGTTCTATGCTGATTCAGACGGAGCAAGGAGCAGAAATCGAAATTAAAGCGGATTTGGCCAATCCGTCCGGGTTGGAATCGGTTCATATAGCCTGTACTGCTTTGGGTATGGATGATCTGATTGTTATAGACGGTAAAACATATGCTTTGGCAAAGAAATACACGGTTCCTGCCAATGTGCAGAAAGGAATGTATTTTGTTACGGTTACATTGAATAGTGCGAATAAATTGACGGTTAGCAGTGACATTAAGGTGATGGTCGGAATGAAAGACACTGAAAAGCCGGCACTCCTGTTACATACAGACCTGACCGCGACTTATCCTGCAGAATTCGATTTTGAGGCGACATTGAGTGATAATATCGGCTTGGCGAAAGTAGAATTGATTTGTGAGGCTGAGACATCGGTAAATTATACCGAAGAATTATCCGGAGTCAGCCGGTTCGATTTTGTCCGTAAAATTCAGTTGCCATACAGCTTTCCTTCAAAGCAGGTGGTATTGCAATTGCGATTGACCGATTTGGCGGGTTTGGTAACGGAAGAAAACTTTACTGTAAAAGTCAATGTTTATCCAAATACCTTATATATTGTCGGAGATGCTTCGGATGCCGGTTGGACGACAAAAGACGGCATTGCTTTAACAAAAGTTTCCGACGGTGTATTTGCCGGAATTGTGAAGTTAAAGGCAACCGGCGGTTGGAAATTTATAGCTAATAACGGTGTGGATACCTGGAATCCGGCTTGGGGAATCGGAGATGCTTCGGATGCTACCGGTGGGCAATTGAACGGTGACGGCGGTGCCGGTAATATTCCGGCTCCGGCAGAAGAAGGTTTCTATACGGTGACAGCCGATTTTACGACGATGACTTATAAGGTTGAAAAATTGGAAGCGCTGGAGAAAATCGGAAATCTTTATCTCGTTGGAAATATGAACGGCTGGGATAATACCGATAAAGGTTTTATGGCTTACCGGGACGACAATGAGTTGACAAACGGGGTTTATACCTATACCGGTTTCTTTAAAAAGCAGGATGGAGGAGAAGGTTGTTATTTTAAGTTCTGCCCGGAAGAATATCTCGGTTCATGGGATCATATGTACTATGCCGGAGCTGACGGAGAGTTGAAAAACGGTAACGGAGACCCCGCATTTTTTGTACCGGTTGAAGGATATTATACCGTTACGATCGATTTACTGAATATGACATGGACGCTTGAGGCTTTGACCGAAACACCGACCGAGTATACCAAAATCGGTCTGATGGGCGCTTATAACAGTTGGGATGTGGCTCGGGAGGCTTTTATGACTCAAAGTGCTTATGATAAGCATATGTGGACGACCGAATTGGAATTGCCTGCCGGAGAAATTAAATTCCGTGCCGATAGTAATTGGGATATTGCCTGGGGGAATGGTCCGGTGCCTTACGGTAAAGGAGATATGACACCTGCAACTCCGAATATTAATATTCCGGAAGCCGGAACTTATCAAATCCGTTTTAACGATATAACAGGCCATTACGTTTTCTTGAAGAAATAAGCTTATAAAACAATGAAACTGAAGCCGGAAGTTTATGGACATTAAAGTATTTCAGGTTCACAAACTTTCCGGCTTCTGCCTTTGGCACATCTAAATTGTAGATTTTAGATTGTAAATTTTAAATTGTCTGGCAGACTGATTTGTTGTCAGATTCATTGGGTCTGCAATCGCAATTTGCAGGTAAATGTATTTTATTCCGTATGTCGTTGTTTCTGGGACAAAGTATCAAATGTAAATTGAAGCCGATCTTTACCTGGACGATAAGAATGAAATAGAAAATATAATTTAATGAGTCGGTGGACTTAAATTTGGAATGAATATGAAATATCTAGTTTTATTCGGATGGGTGCTTGCTTTATTTTTTGCTTGCAGCGATGATAAAGAAAATGATCCGATTGTTCCCCCCGGACCGGATGAGCCGGAAACTCCCGATACATCTATACCGGCCGGATTACGGGACGGGATCAATCAGTTGTCCGATGATTCGCTGGCGTTTGTTTTGTTTGCACCGAAAAAAAGTCAGGTATATCTGATCGGAGATTTTAACGATTGGAGTATATCCAATGCCTATAAGATGCAAAAAGACGGGGATCGTTTCTGGCTTAAAATCGGAGGACTGCAAAAGGGAAAAGAATATATATGTCAATATCTGATCGATGGATCTATCCGGGTTGCCGATCCTTATGCCGATAAGATTTCCGATCCTTGGAATGATGCCTCTATTCCCGCATCGGCGTATCCGGACCTGATTGCTTATCCTTCAGGAAAAACCACCGAGATTGCCATGGTGGTATCGACGGGCCGGACGGAATATCCCTGGAGTGTGGCTAATTTCCGTATCGACGATGTGAAGGATATGGTTATCTATGAAATTTTACTGCGTGATTTTACTTCTGCCGGGACAATCAAAGCTGCCCGTGAAAAAATACCGTATCTGAAAGAGCTCGGTGTAAATGCGGTTGAATTGATGCCTTTTAATGAATTTGAAGGGAACGATAGCTGGGGATATAATCCTTCTTTCTATTTTGCCCCGGATAAGGCTTATGGAACGGCAGACGATTATAAGGCGTTTATCGACGAATGCCACCGGAACGGGATGGCCGTTATTATGGATATGGTACTGAATCATAGCTATGGACAGAGTCCGCTGGTACGAATGTATCAGGATGGGGTAGCCAAACCTTCTGCCGATAACCCGTGGTATAATCAGAAATCTAATTTTGCCAATCCCGATGCACAATGGGGGGCCGATTTTAACCATGAAAGCCAATATACGAAGAAATTAGTGGACAGTATATGTGCGCATTGGATGAAATACTATAAAGTCGACGGTTTCCGATTCGACTTTACGAAAGGCTTTTCCAATACCCCGTATCCGGCCAGTGGAAATGATTCGTGGGGAAATCCCTATGATGCCGCCCGTATTAGAAATCTGAAACGGATTTACGATGAGATAAAACGGCGGAATCCGGATGCCTTGATGATTTGCGAACATTTGTCGGATAACGATGAAGAAAAAGAATTGGCTGATTACGGTTTGCTGCTGTGGGGAAATATCAATTACAACTTCAATGAAGCCACAATGGGATTTCATGAGTTTGAAAACGGCAGACGTAAGTCGGATATCCATTGGGCTTCCTATAAAGAAAGGGGATGGAGTAAGCCTAATCTGATTGCCTATATGGAGAGCCATGATGAGGAACGGATTATGTATAAGAATCTGACGTATGGGAATGTTGCGGGCAATTATAATGTAAAGCAACTGAATACAAGCCTGGAACGTGTAGGGGCTGCAGCTGTGATGTTGATGAGTTTTCCCGGGCCGAAGATGATCTGGCAATTCGGAGAGCTTGGTTACGATTATCAGTTGAACGACGACCGGTTGGCCAAAAAGCCGGTGCGCTGGGATTATTATAATGTACCTGAACGAAAAGCATTGTATGACGTTTTTGCGGCAATGAACCGACTGCGGCATTCTTATCCGGCTTTTTCGACTTCCGATTATACGATCAGTGTCGGGGAACCTGTCAAGCAAATTTTGTTGAAATCATCCGGAGGTGATGCCTGTGTAATTGCGAATTTCGATGTCGTACCGGTCAATGCTAACATAAACTTTAGTAAAACGGGGACCTGGAAGGAGTATTTTACCAATCATACGTTTACCGTGACGGCGGCATCGATGTCAATGGAACTACAACCGGGAGAATATAGAGTGTACCTGAATGATTGACACCGGAAAATTCAATGTGCCGGCCTTTAAAACAAAGGTCGGCACATTTGTTTTATATTTTTATGAGGTGACGGGGGAAAATATCGGTTTAATATTTTACATTTGTAAACAAGTATATTTGTCTTTCCGCATAAACGTATATTATGGCAACACAAGTCACCATAAAAGATATCGCAAAGATATTGGGCATATCTGTTTCAACTGTATCCAGGGCGTTGAAAGATCATCCCGATATCAGTGTGGATACAAAACGTGAAGTACAGGCATTGGCAAAAAAACTGAATTATTCTCCCAATGTGATCGCATTGAGTTTACGGAATAAAAAGACATTTCTGATCGGCGTTATTATTCCTGAAATTATTCATCATTTCTTTTCATGTGTGATTAGTGGTATTGAGCAGGTCGCCAATCAGCACGGTTATAATATCGTTATTTTTCAGAGTAATGAACAGTATGAGCGGGAAAAGTCGATTTGTCAGTCGATTATCAATTCCCGGATAGACGGGGTATTGATATCAATGGCCAAGACAACACAGCGGGTGGATCATTTTAAAGAGTTGCAGCAGGCCGGTATACCTCTGGTGTTTTTCGACCGTATTTGTGGGGATATCGATACGGATCGGGTCGTGGTTGACGATTTTAACGGAGCGTATGCCGCCGTTCAGCATTTAATATCCGTCGGTTGCCATCGCATCGCTCATTTATCAGCGCCTCAAACGATGCAGATCGCTCAAAAGAGGCAAATGGGATATATACAGGCTTTAAAAGATGCTCGTCTACCGATAGACGAAAGCCTGATTATTCAATGCGATAATCAGGCCGATGCGATGATTATCGGCGAACAATTGATGAAACGGACAGATAGGCCGGACGGCATATTTGCCGTGAATGACCTTACGGCAGCCGGCGCAATGTATGCCATTAAACATATGGGATACCGTGTTCCCGAAGATGTTGCCATTTGCGGGTTTACCGATGGTTTGGTCTCTACGCTGACCGATCCGACATTGACGACGGTGGAGCAACATGGGGATAGAATGGGAGAAATTGCAACCGATTTGTTACTGCGGCGTATCAATTCCGAAGACGAACTGATCCCTACAACGACGAAAGTCATTAAAACCAATCTTATTGCCCGGGGCTCGACCCGGAGGTAAAACCGACGGGAATTTTAAATTCAGTTTTCCTGTAGATTTAATTGTTCGGGATTTGTAATTCTGTTTCAGTTTGATTCATTTTTATTTTGGCTTAAAATTTTCTATAGAGACTGGTGACGTTGTGGCTCCGGCCGATCGAAAATATCCTCCGTCATTTGCCTTTAAACGTTTGTTTTTTCTTTATATTGTTTAGAATAAATCTAAATTAAGAAGAATTATGCATTTTTTCGTACCGTTTTCCGCAACCGATTGAAATGCCGGAAGAGGCTTTGTTTTCTTAGGATCGTTGCGGCTTTTCACGATTTTAAACGTTTGCGGAGAAGAAGAATAGTCGTATATTTGAATCGGCTTAGAATTTCAGATTTCTTTTCAACGCATACGGAGACTCTCCGTATAAGTGGGTGTATCACCCTGGGTTATCCTTATGGATTTTTGGTAATGGTTCCGGATGGAACGTAATAAATTGAATTATGGCAGAAAGTAAAATTTTAAAGAGTAAACCCCGTTTAGGCTTTTGGACTTTATGGAACATCAGTTTCGGTTTTTTCGGAGTCCAGATCGCCTATGCTTTGCAAAGTGCTAATGTCAGCCGCATTTTTGCAACTTTGGGGGCTGACCCTCATACATTAAGCTATTTTTGGATATTGCCTCCTTTGGCCGGAATCATTGTGCAGCCGATTGTGGGGTCTATGAGCGACCGGACCTGGACCCGATTCGGACGTCGGATTCCCTATCTGTTCGTCGGTTCTTTAGTTGCTGTCATCGTAATGTGTCTGATGCCGAATGCCGGCAGTTTTACGCATTATATGAATGCAATGCTGTTCGGCGTCATTTCGTTGATGTTGCTGGATACGTCAGTCAATATGGCGATGCAGCCTTATAAAATGTTAGTGGGTGATATGGTGAACGAGGAACAAAAAGGATTGGCGTATTCGATTCAGAGTTTTTTGTGTAATGCCGGTAGTCTGGTTGGATATCTTTTCCCGTTTTTATTTGCTATGTGGGGCATACAAAATACGGCGGCCCCGGGAATTGTTCCCGATACGGTGATTTACTCGTTTTACATCGGGGCGGTTATTTTAATCCTTTGCGGGATTTATACCGTGGTTAAAGTAAAGGAAATGCCTCCGAAACAATTTGAGGAATTCCACGGTATTACGGCAGAAGAAAAGAAGGAAAAAAGCGATTTTATTTCTTTATTGCTCCATGCTCCGAAAGTGTTCTGGACAGTCGGTCTGGTACAATTTTTTTCCTGGGCGGCATTTATGTACATGTGGACCTATACAAACGGTGCGATTGCCCACAATGTATGGGGTACGGGTGATACATCGTCTGCGGGTTATCAGGAAGCCGGTAACTGGGTGGGCGTTTTATTTGCCGTACAGGCGATCGGTTCTGTATGCTGGGCGTTGTTGTTGCCTATGTTCAAATCGCGCAAAGTGGGTTATTCGTTGAGTTTAGTATTGGGAGGTGTCGGTTTTATCTCTACATTTTTTATTCATGACCAATATCTGCTTTTTGTTTCGTATGTTTTGATCGGATTTGCCTGGGCGGCAATGCTGGCAATGCCTTTTACGATTTTGACTAATTCCGTTTCCGGGAAAAATATGGGGGCTTATCTGGGACTTTTCAACGGGACGATTTGTATACCGCAGATCGTGGCTGCACTGGTCGGTGGTTCGTTATTACGCCTGATCGGTGGGAATCAGGCCGGCATGCTGGTGTTGGCCGGTATTTTCCTGATTGTCGGAGCGTTTTGCGTATTTATTATTAAAGAAACTTATTCACATCACAATGAAGGATAAAAAGAAAGGATATGAAAGGATGTATATTTGATTTAGATGGGGTGATTGTAGATACGGCAAAATACCATTACCTGGCTTGGAAAAAAATAGCGGATGAATTTGGTTTTGTTTTTACGGAAAAAGATAACGAGCGTTTGAAAGGGATCAGCCGGATGGCATCGTTGGATATATTATTGAGTATCGGAGGAGTACATTTAAGTGAGGGGGAGAAGCTGCAGGTTGCAGACAAAAAGAATGAAATATATCTCGGGTATATTTTGAAAATGACTCCGGACGAAGTTTTGCCGGGAGTTCTTACTTTTCTGAAAACCTTACGCGATCAGGGTATAAAAATTTCCTTGGGTTCGGCCAGTAAGAATGCAAAGACGATTTTGCACCAGGTCGGCATTGAAAATTTGTTCGATGCCGTTGCCGACGGGACGAATGTAAGTAAAGCTAAACCAGACCCGGAAGTTTTTTTGAAAGGCGCGGAGCTATTGAATCTTTCTCCTGCGGATTGCGTAGTCTTTGAAGATGCCCGGGCCGGTATTGAGGCAGCTCACCGGGCCGGCATGAAATGTGTCGGGATCGGAGACTCTGTAACACTCCGGGAAGCTGATACCGTTGTCGGAGGATTCCTTGATTTAAGTATAGAAAAAGGAAAACTGAAAATAATAAACAATGGAGAAATATTGAACTTTTGATTTTAGATTAAAACTGTATTGTCATGAATAAATATTTGAAAGCAGATGAATGGTGTATCATTGAAGAAGGATTTGATCCGAAGAATCATCGTTCATCAGAGAGTATTTTCAGCCTTGGTAACGGAAGAATGGGACAACGGGCGAATTTTGAAGAAAAATATTCCGGTAATACTTTACAGGGGACCTATATCGGGGGCGTGTATTATACGGATAAAACCCGTGTCGGCTGGTGGAAAAACGGTTATCCGGAGTATTTTGCGAAGGTATTGAATGCACCGTATTGGAATGGTATTCATGTTGAAATTAACGGAGAGCAACTCGATCTGGCGAAGTGTAAAGTAAAGGATTTTGTCCGGATATTGAATATGAAGGAAGGGTATCTGGAACGTTCTTTTGTGGCAGTTCTGCCGAACGGGGATGAAGTTAAAGTAAATACCCGCCGTTTTATCAGTATGGCGAATAAGGAGATTGCAGCTATACGTTATGCTGTTACTCCTTTGAATTTTAGCGGGGATATCGTGTTTACCTCTTACATCGACGGTGATATAAAAAATCAGGATGCCAATTATGATGAGAAATTCTGGGATATTATTGAAACCGATTCGCAGAAAGGGGAAGCTTATCTGCGTTCGCAAACCAAGAAAACCAATTTTCAGGTAGGCATCGGAATCAAGTATGCTATTACCGTCGGAGGGAACGATTATGAGACGACAGACGATGATACGATTGTAGACCTGAAATATGTGGCCAATAAAGTATCCGTATTTGCCGAAAAAGGGAAGCAGATTTGTTTCTATAAATATGCGGCGGTATTGAGTTCGATGAATCACGGCGTGGAGGATTTGTTGCCGAATGCCCGTATTCTGGTGAATGATGCCTGTCGTAAAGGTTTTGATACTTTATTGGAAGAGCATCGTTTGGTGTGGAAAAACATTTGGGAACATTCTGATATTGTGATAGAGGGTGATGTGGAGGCACAACAGGGAATTCGTTTTAATATTTTCCAGTTGAAACAGACGTATACCGGGGACGATGCCCGTTTGAATATCGGGCCGAAAGGGTTTACCGGGGAAAAATATGGCGGCAGTACCTATTGGGATACAGAAGCGTACTGTGTGCCTTTCTATCTGGCAACGGCTGATTCGGAAGTTACCCGTAATTTGTTGATATATCGCTACAAGCAACTTGACCGGGCTATTGAGAACGGAGAAAAGCTGGGCTTTACCGATGGCGCTGCGCTCTATCCGATGGTGACGATGAATGGAGAGGAATGCCACAATGAATGGGAGATTACTTTTGAGGAAATTCACCGTAATGGGGCTATTGCCTATGCTATTTACCGGTACATCAATTATACCGGGGACGATCATTATCTGGAAGAATACGGATTGGAAGTATTGACCGGGATTGCCCGTTTCTGGGCACAACGGGCCACATTCTCGGGAGAAAAGAAAAAATACGTGATCCTCGGGGTAACCGGTCCGAATGAATACGAAAACAACATCAATAACAATTGGTATACCAATAAGATTGCCGTATGGTGTATGAAGTACGCCATTGAATGCCTGGAGAAAGTAAAGGGGCGCAATTTGGCTCGTTTTAAGGAATTGATCGGGAAGATGAAAATGGATTACCAGGGAGAAACGGCGAAATGGAAAGATATGATTGAAAATATGCATTTTCCCGAAAGTAAAGAACTGGGAGTTTTCTTGCAACAGGACGGTTATATGGATAAGGAACAGATTCTTGCTGCCGACCTGGATCCGGCTATCCGGCCCTTGAATCAGCATTGGTCCTGGGACCGTATTTTGAGAAGTTGTTTTATCAAACAGGCGGACGTGCTACAGGGTATTTATTTTTTCGAAAATGAATTCGATATGGATTGCATCAAACGGAATTTTGAATTTTATGAATCCCGTTGTGTGCACGAGTCTTCTTTGTCGCCTTGCGTACATTCTATTTTGGCAGCCAAGATCGGAGATATGCCGAAAGCATACAGCCTTTATTTGCGTACGGCCCGTTTGGATTTGGACGACTATAACAAGGAAGCTCACGAAGGCTTGCATATTACCTCTATGGCAGGGACCTGGATGTCAATTGTGGAAGGCTTTGGCGGTATGCGTATACAGGACGGTTTATTATCGTTCCGGCCTGCAATACCTGAAAGCTGGAAAGCTTTTTCGTTCAAAGTGATGCATCGTGGTAATATTTTGAATGTGACAGTTCAGCATTGCCGGACCATAATCTTTAACGAGGAGGGGGAAGATGCTGAGGTCTTGGTAGACGGGAAAAAATATACGATTGTGAAAGATTCCAAATTGGAAATTTGACGATAAGTTGAAAGCCGGAGTGTTGTAAATAAACTTCGGGTTAGGTTCGCAGGGTTTTATAGAGATGAGAACTATAACTCTTTGGCTTTCGGCAAAATCTATGTACAATAAATTTTACTGGAAATGAAATTAGTAGGAATAATGATTTTATTGCTTGTTGCCGGAGGATATCAGCCCATGGCTGCACAGGCTAAAAAGAGTACGGCTAATCCGATCGAGCGGATGGAACCGATGAATTGGTGGGTTGGGATGAAAAATCCTTCTCTTCAGCTGCTGGTATATGGGAAGGATATAGCCGCTTACCGGCCGGAAATCAGTTATCCGGGCGTGGAAATAGAAAAAGTGGTTACGACGACAAATCCGAATTATCAATTTATCTATTTGAATATCGGGAAGGACACCCGGCCCGGCGAGATGGATATTGTTTTTAAAAAAGGTAATAAAACGGCATGTGCCTGGAAATATCCGTTACTGGCCCGGGAGGAAAATTCAGCGGCCCGGGAAGGGTTCAATAATTCGGATGTCGTTTATTTGCTGATGCCTGATCGTTTTGCTAACGGAAATCCGGCAAATGACAGTCACCCGGACGTAATAGAAAAAGCCGACCGGAAATCTTTGAACGGACGTCACGGAGGCGATATTCAGGGGATAATCGATCACCTGGATTATCTGAATGATCTGGGAATTACTGCCCTATGGAGTACGCCGCTCATGGAAGACAATATGCCGACGACATCATATCATACGTATGCCATTTCGGATTACTATAAAATCGATCCCCGCTACGGAACGAACGAGGACTATAAACGTCTTTCCGCAGAGGCGAAAAAGCGGGGGATTAAATTGATTATGGATGTGGTGACCAATCATAGCGGATCGGCTCATTGGTGGATGAAAGATCTGCCGTCTGCCGATTGGATTCATCAGTTCGATCAGTTTACCCGTTCCAATTACCGGATCGGGACGGTTACCGATCCTTATGCATCGGAGGCAGACCGGACCTTGAATACGAAAGGATGGTTCGACACGTCTATGCCTGACTTGAATCAGAACAACCCTTTGTTGATGGATTATTTGATACAGAATGCGATTTGGTGGATCGAATATGCCGATTTGGGAGGATTACGTATCGATACATATCCTTACAATCATAGAAAACCGATGTCGGAATTCAACCGCAGGGTTATGGAAGAATATCCCGATTTCAATATTGTGGGAGAAACCTGGGTACATGAACCGATAGAAGTGGCTTACTGGCAGAAAGATGCGTTGAATCCGGACGGTTATAACTCAGAGTTGCCGGCTGTGATGGATTTCCCGTTGTTGGACGCATTGACGGTATTTACAAAGGAAAAACAAGGATGGGATACCGGTATTATGCGCCCGTATGTCAATTTTTCCCGGGATTACGTTTACCCTTATCCGTATAATTTGCTGATTTTTGCAGATAATCATGATACGGAAAGAATCTGGGAGGTGCTCGACGGTAAAATTCCGGATTTCAAGTTGATTTTTACCCTATTATCGACAACCCGGGGTATTCCGCAGATTTATTACGGTACAGAGATTATGATGAGGGGTAAAAAACAGAAGGGAGACGGAGATATCCGCCGTGATTTCCCCGGAGGCTGGCCCGGTGATAAAGTCAATGCATTTACAGCCGAAGGTCGCACGGCAGAACAGAATGAAGTATATGATTTTATGAAAAAGCTACTCGATTGGCGGAAAGAAAATCCGGTGATTCATACCGGGGGACTGAAACATTTTGTACCCGAGGATGAAGTGTATGTTTATTTCCGTTATAACGACGATAAAACGGTTATGGTGGTATTGAACAATTCAGATGAGGATGCCAGGACGATTGATACGAAGCGTTTTTCGGAAATGCTGAATGGGTTTACTGCCGGGAAAGATGTGATCAGCGGAAAAGAAATCCGGAATATACAGGATTCTTTGACAATACCGGCAAAAACGGCCATGGTAATAGAGTTAGAA
Organism: Culturomica massiliensis; assembly: GCF_900091655.1. NCBI lineage: Bacteria > Pseudomonadati > Bacteroidota > Bacteroidia > Bacteroidales > Odoribacteraceae > Culturomica > Culturomica massiliensis. Next base: position 3,184,369 of record NZ_LT594621.1, on the reverse strand, counting down.
TAATGGGAATATGGATCGGGAAACTTGAATCGTATCTTCTGTTCGGGTTTCCCCGTCCCTGAATTTTCAAATGATAAGCGTATGTCTAAATTTATCTTATTTATAGCGATGACAGTGTTGGCGATGTCGTGTGTGCAACAGAAAAAAGCAGAGGAACAAGCTCCTCAGGTTGCAAAATGGGCAGAAGATGCCTCTATTTACGAAGTGAATATCCGGCAGTATACACCGGAAGGAACATTTAAAGCTTTCGAGCAGCATTTACCCCGCTTGAAAGAACTGGGAGTAGATATATTGTGGTTTATGCCGATCACTCCGATTTCGGAGAAAGGCCGTAAGGGTTCCTTGGGAAGTTATTACGCCGTGCAGGACTACCGCAAAGTAAATCCGGAATACGGAACGTTGGAGGATTTTAAATCGCTTGTCAATAAGGCACATGAACTTGGTTTCAAAGTGATACTCGATTGGGTGGCCAATCATACGGGATGGGATAATCCTTTGATAGAAGAGCATCCGGATTGGTATACGCAAAAAGACGGAAAGATCGTGAGTCCGGTTGAGGATTGGAGCGATGTAGCCGATCTGAATTACGACAACCGGGATATGCGTCGTTATATGATTGAGAGTTTACAGTATTGGATTCAGGAATGTGACATCGACGGATACCGTTGTGATATGGCCGCTATGGTGCCGACCGATTTCTGGGAAGAAGCGCGTCCGGCATTGGATAGCATTAAGCCGGTATTTATGTTGGCAGAAGCCTGGGAACCTGAATTGACACAGAAAGCATTCGATGCATGTTATGGCTGGGATTTACATCATTTGATGAACGATTTGGCCCAAGGCAAAAAGGACGGTTATGCCTTACCCGAATATTTTCAGAAGGTGGATACCCTCTACCCGAAACGGGCAATTATTATGAATTTTATCGATAATCACGATGAGAATTCCTGGCAGGGAAGCATAGAGGAACGTATGGGTGAAGCTTTCCCTGTTTATGCTGTCATGACTTATACCGTACCTGGAATGCCTTTGCTTTATACAGGACAGGAAGCAGGATTGAATAAACGGCTTTCGTTTTTTGAAAAAGATTCTGTCGATTGGAATCTGCGTCCGGATTTGGCGGGCTTTTATCAAAAGCTGAATGATCTGAAACATAAACACCCGGCACTGAAGGCTGGGGAGAATGAAGGTACTTTCCGTATTCTAGGGCAGGATAATGTAAAGAATACCTTTGCTTTTGAGCGGACTGCCGGAACAGATGTTTTGGTTGTTGTATTAAACCTTACCGGAAGCGATCAGAAAGTGAATTTGGATGAAATCGTGTCCGGAAATTTTACGGAATATTTTTCTGACGAAAAGCGGAAAGATATACAAGAGATTGTTTTACCGGGGAATGGGTTTAAAGTGTTCATCCGGGAATAAACACTCTTGTTTTTGATTTACAATTTTGATGGATACACCGGGTTAAAGCGAATTATTTTTACACACTGGGACGGACTCATTGTGTAATTTCTGCCTCAAATAGACACAGGCCGGTCGTATTGATTCAGAGTTGTAAATCAAAATCCGGATTATTTTGATTTTTTCAAATTCAGCACTTATTCTTACTTTTGTGTCGTTTAATGACGAAAGTAAAACAATATGAAAAAATATCAGTTTGAATTGGAAATGAAGGTGCGTGATTACGAATGTGATCTGCAATGCATTGTCAATAACGCCAATTACCAGCATTATATGGAACATGCCCGGCATGAATTTCTGGAAGTTGCCGGAGCAAATTTCGGAGAACTTCACAAACGGGGAATCGATGCCGTTGTGGCTCATGTGGAAATTGATTATAAGGTATCGTTGACAAGCGGTGACCGGTTTGTCGTTAAGCTGAATATTGCTAGGGAAGGGGTTAAACTGGTATTTTTCGAAGACATTTTCCGCTTGCCGGATATGAAGTTATGTGCACACGGACGGGTAGAATCGGTGTGTGTCGATAACGGACGTCTTACCCGGGGAGAGTTATTCGATGAAATTTTTGCAGATTATTTGAAAAAGGATTGAGTGTACACTCGGAGTTGTAGTTGTAAAATTGGGGATGCTTCCGGTGAACGGATGGAGGCAAGTGAAATGTTGGATGAAATCTTTTTTTAGTAATCACTTCCAAAAAAAAGTTTAAAATTTTGGCGGAAAGAAAAAAAGCACTACATTTGTACCCGCAATCAGAACAGACTGCACGGGTTCTTAGCTCAGTTGGTTCAGAGCATCTGGTTTACACCCAGAGGGTCGGGGGTTCGAATCCCTCAGGACCCACCTAGGAGAGAGGCTTTAAAGCCTCTCTTTTTTATTGTACGGGTTCGAGGTAAAAGACATTTTGTACTGTCTGAAACTTGAATCCCGGATAGATTTATCTATCCGGGATTCAGATACTTATTTTTTATACTTCATGTTCGACTTCGACAACGGCCGGACAATGGTCGGAATGTTTTATCGCCGGTAGTATATAGGCATCCTTTAATAGGGGTACAACTGCCGGAGTGGCCATACAATAATCGATTCGCCAGCCTTTATTGTTGTTACGGGCATTTGCGCGGAAACTCCACCAGGTGTATTGATGGGCTTCTTCGGGGTGAAAATAGCGGAAGGTATCTGTGAATCCGCTGTCGAGGAACTGACTCATCCACTCTCTTTCTTCGGGTAAAAATCCGCTGTTTGTGGCGTTGCGTACCGGATCGTGAATGTCGATGGGACGATGGCAGATATTGTAGTCCCCGCAAAGAAGTAATTTCGGCCGGCTTTTGCTGAGTTCCTGTACATACACCTGGAAATCTTCCAGCCAAACCATTTTAAAAGCTTGCCTTTCGTCCCCGCTGGTCCCCGAAGGATGGTAAACGCTTACGACGGATAAATCCCCGAAGTCGGCCCGTAAAAACCGGCCTTCATCATCGTAACGGGGAATACCCATGCCATATTCGACATGGTCCGGGAGCTGTTTGGTCAGAATCGCGACACCGCTGTATCCTTTTTTTTGGGCAGAGAAGAAGTAGGACCGATAGCCCAGCATCTCAAATTCAAGGGTAGGGATTTGATCGGGTTGAGCCTTGGTTTCCTGTAAGCATACGACATCCGGCTGCTCTGCTTCGAGCCACCCTGTGAAATTTTTCGAAAGAGCACTGCGCAGGCCGTTTACATTGTAAGTGATGATTTTCATAAGGTGTTATTGTTTCAGGAGTTCACCTTTGAAGCCGGCTTTTTGCAATGCTTCCAAAATTACATTATCCGGACAGTCGGAAGTTACTGTCAGTATTTTATCCGGTGTAGAAAGGTCGATGGACCATTGGTCTTGTGTCATGATTTCGTTCAGGAAGGGAGCGATTTTAGCAACGCATCCCTGGCATTTTGCCGTAGTTTTATATTTTCTCATTTCCATTGTTTTTAATTTTATGTAGTAAAGATATAAAAGATTCAGGACATACCGGACTTTGGATTTATGATTTTTAATTAGGCATATAGGTCAATTCCACGATAAACTTGAATAATTGATGATAATTACGTCGCGACAAAATCCTGAATCATAAATAAACCTGTGAAATCTGTGGGCACAATAAAATCCTGTAATTAATTTATATCTTTATGGTTCTATATAGAGTATAACATAAAAGATTACAGTTATGAAGGAGGTTATTATGCTATATTGTATGTTGACGGCATTTGCCGCCCAGGGATTGGGTTTTGAACAGGACCGGTTTAAAACTCCGGAAGGTAAAGATTTGGTCATTACTTTTGTAAAACACGGGAGTTTGATGCTCGAATACGACGGACACGTTCTTTTGGTGGACCCTGTGTCCGACTATGCCGATTACAGTAAATTTCCGAAAGCAGATTTGATTTTAATAACGCATGAACATCACGATCACCTTGATCCGAAGGCCATTGCCGCAACGGAGAAGGAGTCGACTTTAATTATTGTCAATCCGGCTTCGCAAGAGAAATTGGGCAAAGGAATTGCAATGAAGAATGGGGATCGGCGAAGTCCGGTGTCCTATTTGAATGTTGAGGCTGTACCGGCATACAATACGACACCGGGGAGAGACCAGTTTCATCCCCGGGGCCGGGATAACGGTTACATTTTGACGTTGGGCGGGATGAGGGTTTATATCGCCGGAGATACGGAGGATATACCGGAAATGAAGCAATTGAAAAATATAGATATTGCTTTTTTACCGGTGAACCAGCCTTATACGATGACTCCGGTTCAGGCTGCCCATGCTGCTGAGATGATAAAGCCCTGGATTTTGTATCCGTATCATTATGGAGAAACCAAGATTCAGGATTTGAAGGATTTATTGAAGAAGGATAAGCATATTGATGTTCGCATCCGGCAATTGCAGTAAATGAGAAACCGGGAGAAGTTTTTAAATTTCTCCCGGTTTTGTTTTTTGGCTTATATGTTGTAAAATGCCGTAAAGGCCTTGATGACATAATGGTGATCCATTGTGCCTCCGGTTTCGCGTACCGAATGCATGGCCCACATCGGGTTACCGATATCTACACCCCGCATTTCCATTTGGGAAAGCAGAATGTTACCTAAAGTGGATCCCCCTGCCATATCCGAATGATTGACAAACGTCTGATAAGGTACCCCTGCCAATTGACAAATGGTCTGGAATACGGCAGCCGAATCTCCGTCGGTGATGTATTTTTGATTGGCATTGATTTTGATGACCGGCCCGCCGTTCATAACCGGATGATTGGTCGGATCGTGTTTTTCGGTATAATTCGGATGCAGGGCATGAGCCATATCTGCCGAAATCATAAATGAGTTGTGGATGGCCCTGTAAAGGTCTTCTGTCTGGCCGCCCATACCGAAAACGATACGTTCGATAATCGTCCGGAGGATGGGAGATCCTGCACCTTGTTTTGTTCCGCTGCCTACTTCTTCGTTATCGAAGATGGCCAATACTTTTGTTTTACGGCATTCTTTGGAATCGATCAAAGCTTTCAAACCGGCATGTGCCATAGCCAGGTCGTCTAATTTTCCACAGGAGATAAATTCTTCATTCAATCCCGTCAGGCAACCTTTTTCAAAATTATACAGCGTCAAATCGAAATCCAGGATATTTTCCGCCGGGATTTGCATTTCTTCAGCTATCAGTTTCAACAGGAAATTTTCTTTTTCGAAATGTTCGTTAATCATCGCCAATACCGGAAGCATATCTTTTTGCTTACTCAGCGGGTTGCCCTGATCATTGACTGCCCGGTTGAAATGGATGGCCAAATGTGGTATTGTAAGCAAGGGACGTTTAAAATTGATAAACTGGATAATCGGTTTCAGGGGATTGTCGCTTTTGATCAATACTCTGCCTGCCATAGATAACGGACGGTCGAACCAGGTGTACATGATCGGTCCGCCGTAAACTTCTGTATTAAGTTTCAGGTATTTTCCTTCAACCGGTATTTCTGCATGCGGTTTGATACGAAAAGTCGGGGAATCACTATGGGCGCAGATCAGTTTGAAACCGTTTTCGGCAATGTCGCCTGTTCCCGGGATAAAAGCATACAAAGAAGAATGATTTTTCGTAACGAAATATTTTTTTCCTCTTTCAATTTGCCAGCTTTCACCGGAAAACAATTGGGTAAATCCATGGGCGATCAATTCCTTTTTAATATTGAGTATCGCGTGAAAGTTCGTCGGACTTTCGTTGATAAAGTCAATTAATTCTAGAGCTGCCTGTTTTTCCATAAATATATTATTTGTGATGAATAAATATTTCGTTCCCTTCTTCGATTTGTTCCCGGATTTTTTTATTGAACATGATAAAAGGTGGATTTTCCATGTTCTTCTTGTTGTATACGATGTTCGAATAGTCGGTCGGATTGACAACCAAACCGCCGGAAGTTTCCACGATGATCTGACCCGCAGCCGAATCCCATTCGTAGCAACGTCCGAACTTGGGGTAAATGTCCGCTTCACCTTTTGCTATTGCACAATGTTTGGCAGAAGCTCCTAAAGGGATAAGTTCGAGATTATATCCTTTTGACTGCAGGTAATCGATGTATTCGAACTCAGCTTCTGTCATATTAAAACGACTGACGACCATTTTTAAATTCGTCCCTTCGTTGGAGACCGGTGTCAGTTCGGAGATTTGGTTTTCTTTTTTAATATAGCATTTATCATCTTTAAACGCCCAGATGATTTCTTTATCCCGGATGTTGTTGATTATTCCGAATATGGGTTGCGTTCCGCAAATTAAAGCAATATTGATACAGAAGCGTCCGTTTTTATATATGAATTCTTTTGTACCGTCCAGAGGATCCACCAACCAACAATATTTCCACGATTCCCGGAGGTGATAATCCGGAATGTTCGATTCTTCACTGATGATGGGGATGTCCGGGAATAAAGCTTTTAGTTCTTTGCGTAATAAGGTATTGGATAACTTGTCCGCTTCTGTTACCGGAGTCGCATCCGGTTTCATGGAAATGTCCAAATCTTGTTTTTTGTAAAGTTCCAAAAGGGCATCTCCCGCCTTCTCAATGAGCGCGATGACTTGATCCAACTTCTCTTTTATCATCATGGGTTTAGTGCTTTCTTATTTCATAGGATAAAGTAACTAATAAAAATCGGAATTTGAAAATTAAATATTATACTTTTGATAAGTTGTAAATATTTTGTACATCTCTGTCAATTATTTGGACATATCAGTCTGATGTGTGTTGTTTAATTTGTTGATAAACAGTGGTTTATTGTGTTGGCATATTTGTTGATAGAATAGTGAATATCAAAAAAAAGAGTAGATATATTAAAATATTTAAATATGAGTGCTTCTAATTTGAAAGTTTTTTTACGCACATTGGTTCGAGATAAACTTTATACCGGGATTACGGTATTTGGTTTTGCCTTATCGTTGACGTTCGTCATTTTATTGAGCATATACATCCAGCAAGAATTATCGGTTGATCAGTTTCATCGGAATAAAGACCGCATTTTTAGGGCTGTTAATGAGGATCGCTCCAGTTTCGGTACTTTAATCGGCGGAGAGTTACAAAGTAAATACCCGGAAATAGAATGCTATACCCGTTTATTTCAAAATTCTACGTTTATTGAAAACAATCAGAAAGAGAAGGTAAATTTCAATTTTCTGTTGGCAGATTCTACTTTTTTCAAAATGTTTTCTTTTCGTTTACTGGAAGGAATGCCCGGGGAAGTACTGAAGACACGTAATTCAGTCGTATTGACCCGTTCTTATGCCCGGAAATTATTCGGGAGTGAAGATATCATGGGAAAGGCGATCACTTGTGAAGGTGATTTGAAATTGGTGGTAACGGGAATTATGGAAGATATACCTGAAAATACACATTTCAACACATGTGATGGTGTATTGCAATTTCCGTTTTTAGCCGATCTTTGGGGGTATCCTGATTTGTTAACGAATAATAACAACAGTTCTTTCGGACTTTATGTTATGGCAAAAGAAGGAACGGACCTGTCTTCGAAAGCACCTTTGGTCTTAGAAGATTTTAAGGCAAATTATTGGATGTTTAAAAGAGGATATGTTAAGGAATTCAGTTTCGAACCTTTGACAGAAATATATTTCGGCGGGAAAGACGGGCAAGGAATACACGGTAACAGTAGGACTTTGGTTGTTGTTTTATCTGCGATTGCCTTCGTTATTCTGGTATTGGCATTGATCAACTATAATAATTTATCGATAGCCCAGGCCGGTTTCCGGGCAAAAGAAGCGGCTGTAAAAAAATTGTTGGGAACCGATAGCGCTTCTCTTTTCCGGCAGTTTATCTGGGAGTCGGAGGCTCTTTGTTTTATTTCTTTTATTTTGGCCTTAGGCTTTAGCTTTTTATTTCAGCCTATCTTCAATCAGTTGCTGAGTACACATGTTTCAGTAGCAACTCATTTGAATATAGGCACCATCGGTATTGCTGTGTTGGCATTGGCATTATTAGGCTTGGTGGCCGGTTTGGCGCCTGCATTCCTGATTACCCGTTTTAATCCGATAGATGTTGTAAAAGGAGCTTTCCGGAAAAAAACAAAGGGTGTATATAGTAAAGCATTGATTTGTTTTCAATATACGGTGGCGATTGCATTGGTCGTTTGTACTGCGGTCATTTGGCGGCAAACGGATTTTATGCGGAATTACAATCTGGGATTCGATAAGGAAAATATAATTTGGATGGAGAACCAGGTAAGTGGGGCACAAAAAATGGCATTACGGAGTGAGTTCGAAAAAATACCGGGTGTAGTGGGTGTTTCTTTTGTGTGTGGGAGTCCTGTCGATGGAGGAAATAACAATTCGTTTTCCTATAAAGATAAAGCTTTGAGTTTTCAGGAATTTAAAGTGGATACCGCTTTTTTTTCTTTGTTGGGAATAGAAGTCATGAAAAATGATGTGGCAATTTCTAAAAACGGATTGTGGTTAAATGAAGCTGCTGTCAAAGCATTGGAATTGCCTGATCGGCCTGTCGAATGTAATCCATATGGAGGTGAGGCTATTCCGGTGTTCGGAGTGGTTAAAAATTTTCATTTCCGGGATCTTACCCGGGAAGTGGGGCCGGCCTGGATCAAGCCGTTAAATGATGAAGAATGGCCTTGGAGTATTCTGGTAAAAATCAATACGACGAATCCGGGGAAAGTGTTCCGGCAGGTACAGGCTACCTACAAGGAATTTATAGGTGGTGTTCCGGTCGAGGCGATGTTTATGGATCAGGAGATCAGCCAATGGTATGAAAGCAGTGAACGGACAGCCCGGTTGATCGGTTATTTCTCGGCCTTGGCTATTGTGCTGTCGATGATGGGAATCTTGGCCATGGCCACTTATTTTATACAGCAACGGGTGAAAGAAATCGGAATCCGCAGAGTGAATGGAGCGACTGTAGCGGAAGTGTTGCGTATGCTTGTGGCTAGTTTTATGAAATGGATTGCATTAGCATTTGTGCTGGCTTGTCCGATAGCCTGGTATGCTATGTCCAACTGGCTCGACGGCTTTGCTTATCGTACTGATTTGAATTGGTGGATTTTCGGTATGGCCGGTTGTTTTGCCGGTTGTATCGCCTTGTTAATGGTAGGATGGCAAAGTGTAAAGGCTGCGATGGTCAATCCGGTAAAATCTTTAAAGAGTGAGTAAAAATTCTTATATATTGGATTATGTTGATAAAGTATGTTCAGATAAAGATGATTTTTCGGGGATGGGCCAGAAATAAAGTGTATACTTTCATTTCTCTTTTGAGTCTGGTCAGTGGCTTGACGTGTAGTGTGCTATTGATTGCTTTCGTTATGCGGGAATACCGGATTGCGGATTCGGTACCGGACAGTGAGTGTACTTATATCATTGAGAGTGAGAATTCTCAGTATAATCATGTGAAAATGTTTTCGGTAGAATCGGAACTGCCGGTACGTTTGCAGGAAACCTTCCCGGATATCCGGGACATCTGTGTATTCAAAGGTGAGGATGCAGCTATAGTACAGGATAAGGGACTTTTGTATACCGAAAAATATTTTTCCGTATTACCTGAATTTCTCGATTTTTTTAAACCGGAAGTCGTATCGGGAGATTTGGAGCGGGTATTGTCCGGGACAACGGAACTGGCTGTTTCGGAATCTTACGGCCGAAAACTGTTCGGAGAGGAAAATCCTTTGGGGAAGGTACTTACGATGGAAATACGGAAATATATGCCCGTGGAGAAAGGTTACGGTTATTGGGTCGACGCCAGGCAAGAATATACAGTTGCGGCAGTGTTCAAAGACATGAAGAACAGTATTCTGTGTTGTAATATGCTTCAGGGATTGTCTCGGGAAATTTTGACCAGGGAGGAAACTCAGGGATTGGAATTTTACGCTTTTGTGAAATTAAATCCGAAGGCTGACCGGTTTGTTCTGGAAAAGAAAATCGATCAAAATGCCGGGTTGATGGAATTGGCAGATGGTAAAGTGAGGCTCTTGCCGGCAGATCAGATTTATTTTAATCCTACGGAGTATTGTTCTCTGTTAAGAGGGCGTGATAAATCGTTATTGTATATTAGTTTAAGTATTGCTTTGGCGATATTGCTCATCGCTTGTTTTAACTATGTTAACATCAGTATGACCCGGAATATGCAGCGGTTGCGGAATACAGGTCAGCAAATGGTGTGCGGGGCTTTGGTCGGGAGTATGCGCTTACAGTTAATCACCGAAACTTTTATACAGGTTGTGCTGTCTTTTGGAATAGCAGTGTGGCTGATTTATGAAATATTACCGGTGTTCAACGCCTTTTTAGGTGCAGACCTGTCGCTTTCTGCCGTATTTTACGGTCCGGCCCGGATTGTATTTTTACTTCTGATCGTCGTTTTGTCCGTAGGTCCTTCTTTTTATATTTTTTCCCGTTTGGGGAAAATACAGTTGAGTGCGGTATTGAAAAATGAAACTCAGCGTAAATCGGAATTGATTAAAGGTATGGTTGTCGCTCAATTTGTCGTTTCCGCTGTTTTGGTGGCTGTCGTGTTGAATATTCACCGGCAGATGGAATACATCGCACACAGCCGTCCGGATTCCGACCGGATCGTTGCAGTGAATCCTACCTCTGGAAATTTTGATGAGAAAACCTGGGACGCCTTCCGGAATCAACTGCGGACGTTGCCGGAAATTGAGGCGGTGACGACGACTAAAATGACCCAGAATATGAGCGGACAGACCGGAGATATCAATTATTGCGTTTTCGATTGTGATGATTCCTATTTTGATGTATATGGCGTAAAAATTTTGATGGGGAACGGTTTTTCATCTCTTTCTGCAAAATCGGATCAGGTATTGGTGAATGAAACTTTCGCTTCTCTGGTCGGGAAGTCCGCAATTCTCGGTTACACATTCGATTATTGGGATAAAAGCCGGAAGACGGTCGTTGGAGTAGTAAATGATTTTCAGGTGGATCGTTTTTCCATGAGGATTCCTCCGATGGTGCTGCATCCCGATCCCTCCGGAGCAGGGCGTTTGGTTGTTAAAGCAGGGGAAAATACCTCTTATGCCGATTTGAAGATGAAGATAAATACATTGTGGTACGAAACGGCTCCGGGAAATACCGGTTTGTCCTGCTTGACCATGGCAGATATATATAAAGGTTTTCACCGGGATGAGTTGAGACTGATGAAAACGGTATGGATATTCATGTGGGTCAGTTTATTGTTGACAGGAGTGGGATTGTTCGGACTGGCTTGGTATACTGTGGAAAGCCGGAAAAAAGAGATCGGTGTCCGGAAAATCAACGGTGCCAGCGGAAATCAGGTGATGTTGTTGATTTGCAGACAATTTATGATATGGATCGGAGTCGCTTTTTTGATCGCTTTGCCCTTGGCTTTTTATTTTACCGAAGAGTGGATGAAACAATTTCTGTATAAGGCAGATTTTACGCTGTGGACTTACTTGTTGGCAGGCGGCTTTATTTTTTCCGTCGGTTTTCTGACTGTCATCTGGCAATCCAGGGCTGCAGCCGGATTGAATCCGGTAGAAATGTTCAAAAATGAAATCTAAGGAAGAACAGGCAAGCTAGGAAGGATTGTCTAATATTTAGACTGTTTTGTCTAATTATTAGACAACCTGAATTTATGGATTAAATAATAACTTGTTGTTATCCTGTGTCTTATAAAAAATGGTATACCTTTTGGTGTATCAATGACAATATTCGAATAAATAATTAAAAATAACAGTCATGATCGAATTAAGAAAGGTAGATAAGTATTATAAATCCCGTTTTCAACGTACGTTTATTTTGAAAAATATTGATTTCACGGTAAATGAGGGAGAATTTGTAAGTATTATGGGACCGAGCGGAGCGGGGAAATCAACGTTGTTGAATATTGTCGGGATGTTGGACGAACCTTCGGAGGGAGAATATTATTTTATGGGAAATCCGGTGCATAAAATGAGTGAGAAAGATAAAAATCTTTGTCATCGGAATTATATCGGTTTTATTTTTCAGGCTTACCATTTGTTGGAAGATATGAATGTATACGAGAATATCGAGATGCCGTTGGTATATAAAGGGGTGAAGGGTAAAGAACGGAAAGCGATAGTTGCAGATATTCTGGATCGTTTCAATATTGTAGCCAAGCAGGATTTGTTTCCGGAACAATTATCGGGAGGTCAGCAGCAATTGGTCGGGATAGCCCGGGCTATCGTGGCTAAGCCTAAATTATTGCTTGCCGATGAGCCGACCGGTAATTTGCATTCCGAGCAGGGAAAACAAATTATGGAATTGTTGAAAAAATTGAATCAGGAGGAAGGAATGACGATTATTCAGGTCACTCACTCCGAGCAAAATGCCAGATACGGTACCCGTATTGTAAATATTATGGACGGATACCTTAAGGAAGGCACGGTCCAGATCGATGGGGGATTGAAACTTTGAGGTTTACATATCAATTGGGACGTATCGTTTTGATCTTACAAAATATAGAGGGTAAGATTAGGTAGAATTTTATTGGGTCTTGAATATGAATATGTTTAGGAATTTTTTCCGGACTTTTAAGGGGAATCGACAGTCTTATCTGATCAATATGTTGGGCTTAGTGACGGGGTTGGCTTGTTGTTTATTGATTATGATGTGGGTAGTCGGTCAATTGCAAACCGATCGCGGTTTTAAGAATATAGACCGGATCGTGTCTTTACAGGGATATCATGAGGGAAGTCAGCCATTCGGAGGGATGGCTCCTGCCGTGATGCCGGCTTTAAAAATGGAACGTCCTGAAGTAGAAGCCGGTGTTCGCTTAAATTTCGCAGCCCGTACTGTAAAGTGTGGAGCGGAAAACTTCGGAGTAACGGCTTATGATGCAGATAATGACCTTTTTAAAATATTTTCTTTGGATTTTATCGAAGGTGTTCCTTATGAGTCCGGAGAAAAAGAACGTTGTGTGTTGACCCGTTCTGCCGCGTTGATGATTTTCGGAGATCATTCTTCGCTTGGTCAGTCTTTGCAATTTGAATTCGGCACATTTATCGTTTGTGGGGTAGTGGAAGACATGCCGCGTCGTCGGACGGTAGCTACTGCCGGTTCTGAAAGCATCGTTTTTCTGCCGATAGAACGGGAAGGGGAGGGTTTGACAGCCTGGTACAATAACAGTTATGAAACTTATGTGCTGCTGCGGGATATGTCGGCTTTTGACGAATTTGCCCGGGTGGCTAAAGACCGGGCGATAAAAGCAGTGCCGGAATATCAGTTGTATGTGAAAGCAGCTCCATTGAAAGACCGTTATCTGTACGATTGGGGACAGATGAAGGAGGTGCGGCTGATGGGGGTTATTGCACTGGTAATATTGCTGATAGCATGTATTAATTTTATCAATCTTTCGACTGCGGCTTTTGCCCGTTCCGCAGTTCAGACAAGCGTCCGGAAGCTCGTCGGAGCAACCCGCTGGCATTTGGTTGTTATCCATTTATCGAATACGTTTTTGTTGGTGGCCTGTTCTTTTGTATTGGCCTTTCTGTTGGCTTATGCCATTGTCCCTGTGTTCGGAAGGATTATTGGAAGTTCATTTCAAATGGCTGATTTGCTGAATCCTTCGGTATTGTGGGTAAGTAGCGGATTGGTTTTTCTGACGACTTTATTGGCAGGATTATATCCTTCTTTTTATTTGGCTTCATTCTCGCCGGTGAAAGTGTTAAAAGGCGGAAGGTCGGGAGGTACATGGAGTGGCCGCTTGCGTAAAACGCTGGTGGTGGTTCAGTTTGTCGTATCAATAACCCTTATTATATGTACCTTGGTGATCGGGCGTCAGATTCGGATGTATCAGAAAATGGACTTGGGATATACCTGGGACGAGGTGTTGCAGGTTTCTCTGCGCAATGAATCCCAGCAACAAAAAGCTTATGTATTGAAGGAAGAATTACAACATCTGTCGGGAATTAAAGCGGTAAGTGCTTCGACCTCTATCCCGGCCCGGATTTTCTGGAACGGATTGGGTTTTGAATGGGAAGGAAAAGATCCTGCTTTTAATCCTTTGGTATATTTTACCTGGGCAGATGCCGATTGGGCGAATGTATACGATGTCCGGCCGGAAGAAGGTGAATTTTTTACGGATAATTACGAAGGAATTGTCATTAACCGGAAAATGGCGGATCTAATGGGTGGAGAAAAACCGATAGGCAAATACCTTAGCCGGAACAGTCAGAATATGAAAATTGTAGGGGTACTGGATAATTTTAAATTCAATGATTTCAAAGCTGTAGCCCAACCCTTTGTTATTTTTCCGATGAAACCGGAGAATCGGGACAATTATACGAAGCAATTGAGTGTCCGGATTTCCGGGACTGATTTGGCTGCTTTATATGAAACCGTGCGGCAACAAGCAGCAAAAGTATTCGGAGAAGAGCCGGTTGTCCGTTTTTTGGATGATAACGTACAATCGTGGTTGATGACAGAGAAACAATCGGCCCGGATGGTATCGTTTTTCACTTTATTGGCGATTATTATTTCATGTCTGGGTTTATTCGGTCTGGCGACTTTTATGATCGAGCAAAAACGGAAAGAGATCGGCGTACGCCGCGTCAATGGGGCGAAAGTAACGGAGATCGTGTGGTTATTGAATATCGGTTTTATGAAACCGATTTTGATGGGATTTGTCGTAGCCTGCCCTTTGGCTTATTATTTTATGAACCGTTGGTTGGAATCCTATTTGCAACGGACGGAAATGAGTTGGTGGATTTTTATTTTTTCGGGAGTGCTGACCCTCTTGGTTGCTTTGTCCGCTCTTCTGTGGCGAACAGTCCGGGCTGCTATGGAGAATCCGGTCCATTCCCTGCGTTCAGAATAATTTAGATCGAAATATTAAAATAAAAGTTATGCGTATTGCCAGAGAATTTGTTCAGAATTTCAAACGCTTTAAGACAGCGGGGATATTGAATGTTGTCGGATTATCGGTAGCCTTTGCTGCCTTTGCTGTGATTGTCATTCAGTTGTCATTTCAGGAAGGATACGACCGTTTCCATAAAAATGCCGACCGGATTTTCCGGATGGAGTTGTTGTTTCCCATGAATTTGCAGTATGCGGCTTTCGGACCCACTCCTATCGGTGGTTTATTGAAAGATCAGAGTCCGTTGGTAGATGATTATTTTATCATCGCCAATTCCCATCAAAGTGTTTTTCTGAAAAAGAAAGCGGATGGGACAACCGATAAATTCAAAGCGCCTATAAATTCGGCTACCGCTTCTTTTGCGGACATGTTGGGAATAAACGTATTGGAAGGGGATGCTCGTCAAGCCTTGACAGAGCCGGATATGTTGATGTTGCCTCAAAGTTTTGCCCGTACCTGGTTTGAGGACGGTTCCGCTGTCGGAAAACAGATAAGTAGCGGGGGAAAGGTATATACCGTTGCTGCCGTATATGAAGATATGCCGCTGAATTCGATTTTTAAAAATACGTGTTATACCCGTTTTGTAGAACAGGAAGAGTGGGGAAATTGGGATGGGCAGATTTTTGTTCTGGCGGCTAATTCCGATCGGGATGCCTTGCAGCAGCAAGTGAATAATCTTAAAATCGAGACATTGGATCAGATTTTTGAAGGGTTGCATAAGAAAGAACAGATGGAACAGGAAGGGAAATCCTATTTACGGGTATCGCCTCTCACGGATATTTTTTATGACAATACGGTAATTTATGACACATCGGATAAGGGGAACCGTAGAAACGCCGCCGTTATGCTGGCTGTTGGCATTTTAATCATATTGATTGCCGGTATCAATTTTGTGAATTTTTCGATGTCTCTGGCGCCTACCCGGATGAAAAGCATCAATACCCAAAAAGTGCTGGGCGCTACCGTAATGACTTTACGGTTGCGATTGTTAGGAGAAGCTGTGGTCTATACCTGTGTAGCGTTTTTATTGTCTTTGGGCATATTACAGTTGTTTTCAATGTCCGGATTGTCCGGACTGTTTTCGATGTCTTTGGCTCCGGCCAATCATGGGTTACTTTTAGGAGGTGTGGCTGGACTGGCTGTTTTGTTGGGAATTATAGCCGGGATATACCCCGCATTTTATGTAACTTCATTTGAGCCGGCTGTTGTGTTGAAAGGAAGTTTTGTTATGACACCCAAAGGTATCCGCTTGCGGAATGGACTGATGGCCTTCCAGTTTGTAATTTCAATTGTGCTCATAACATGTACGCTGATTATGGGAAACCAGTATCGGTTTATGCAACACTATTCGTTGGGTTATCAGACGGAAAATATAGCCTGGATGATCCTGGACGATAAGATTGAAAAGAATCAGGAGGCTTTGATTTCGGAAGTAACCGCGATACCGGGAGTGTTGGATTATACGTTTTCCGATTATGTTCCCGGAAATGACTTCGTTTCCAGCAGTGGAACAGAGCTGGACGGAGAGGCTATACAACTCGACAGAATAGGGGTTTATAAGAATTTTTTGGATTTTTTCGGGATGACATTGGTAAAAGGAGATAATTTCTCTGCTTCGAACTTATCCGGTTACCAACTTATTATGAATGAAACGGCTATTCAGAAACAACCGGTACTCGACCGTTATTTCGGGCGGAATATACCTCAGGATATTGTGGGGAATGGTCAGTTTATCGGTGTTGTGAACGATATTCATTATATGTCTTTACGCAAACCGGTAGCTCCCTTGGTTTTACTTTGCAGTGCCGGACAGGAATATTCCTATATGTTTTTTAAAATAGCAGGAGGAGATGTGTCCAAAACGATACAGCAAATTCGTCATGTATATGAACATTTAGCCCCGGAGGGGATATTCGAGCTTCATTTTTTGGACGATTCTTTACAGCAGAAGTATGAGAGTGAAAAGCGGTTGATGCAAGTCGTGTCTTTGATGGGCGGAATTGCAATTGTACTGGCTCTGGTCGGAGTGTATGGATTGATTATATTCAATGCCCAATATAGGCGGAAAGAAATCGGTATACGCAAGGTTAACGGAGCGACGGAAAGTCAGATTATGTTTTTGCTGAATAAAAGTTTTTTCCGTTTGCTGTTTTTCTCTTTTATCGTAGCCTGTCCGGTGGCCTGGTATGCTATGAGTCGCTGGCTGGAAGGGTTCAGTTACAAAACACCGATATATTGGTGGATATTTTTGGTAGCGGGAGTGATTACTTTGATTATTGCATTATTTACAATCAGTTGGCAGAGTTGGAAAGCCGCTACGGAGAATCCCGTAAAAGCATTAAAAACAGAATAATGAGATATTATAACTCTTTTTATTATTTTTGCAAAAGATAATAAAGCCGGACGTAAAGCCAAATTTCTTTGAGTAGTTTGTCTTTGTCTGATATAATAAGCAGAGTATTATGAGAAAGTGGAGAAAGTTTACAAGTTGGAGAATAGGTGATTATGTTTTGCAGTTGTCTGTTGTTGTTTTAGGTATTATCGTCACTTTTGCCGGGAGTAGCGCTATCAGCAGGTATAGCGAATCAAAACAAGTCGCTAATACCATGCAATTGATCAAAAGTGAATTGAAACTCAACCGGGAAAGGGTAGAGGATATACATAAACATTTGAATTTTGAAAGAAGAGCGTGTAATTACATATTGCAGTATCGGAATAATCTTGAAAATGCTTCGGAGGATTCTTTACTCATGTATGCCAATATTCCTTTTCAGGTCGATTTGTTTATTTATGTTACTGATGCGCTGGAAATGCTGAAGATGTCGTCTTTATCACAGCGAATTCAGGATAAAGAATTGATTTTGCAAATTGTGAAAGCATACAATGAACTGAAGAGAATGCAGGAAGTGGTAAATTGGTTTTATGGTTTGAAATCAAAATATGCTGAACTTATTTTTACGGATGTAGAGTTTCAGAAAGGAGGAAAAAAGTGGGAAGGAAATGAAAAAGAAAATATTCGTAATATCTGCCGTTATCATTTAGATAATCTTCAATTTGTTAATATCCTGGAATTTACTTCAACAGGAGTCAATTATGAGTCCTCGTACCTGGATTCTAAGGAGGCTTTGGATCAGGCTATCGCAATGATCGAAAAGAAATACAGCCATAAATAACCGAATTTACACACTGGGACGGACTCATTGTGTAATTTCAGAAGCAAAAATAAGGGATAATGTGCTTTAAATCAGAGTTTTAGTTGGATACTAAATCTTGTTATAAATATCGGATGACACCGATACTCATTCCTGTAATCAGGGAAAGTAGACGTAAGCTGGCACGGGTTTCTTTTTTTAATTCTTTGACGATTTGTCTGGATTCTGTTTTAGATAAATCCGTTATTTTTCGCCCCTTTAGTTTGTGTTTAAAAATTTTGCGGATCAGGTCATACGACATTTTTGTGTTGTCTTCGATATCAATACATTTTATAGAACATTCGGTTGCAATATAGGTTTCAAAGTCTTTTGGAGTTGTAAAAAACAGATTTAAAAAATTTGTGTAAACGAAAGTGTTGGCGGAAGAAAAATAGCTATTGTAACTACTCCATTGATATTCATGCGCATTGTCGCATACACCTGCTTTTATGGGATTTTGTAAGATATAACGGAAGCATTGTAGTAGATAAGATTCGTTTTCTATAGCTTCGCTTTTAAAACGGTCCTGATATAAGTAGCCCCGGCGTGCATATTTGTGATTGAACCATAAGGCATATCCTGTTGCAAGATGGTGCATGTATTTACTGAGTTTTTGACTTTCAAGTATAAGGTGTATATGATTTGTCATGAGACAGTAACAGTAGATTTTAAATTCCGGTGATGCCTGTTGTCTGAGTAAATTTAGAAACATTTGCCTGTCGTCGTTTTCTAAGAATATTACGGTTCGGTCTATACCACGTAACATAACGTGGTATATGTCGGTTATAGATCGTTGTCGGGCATGTCTCGGCATATTCGGTTAAGGATTAACACACATACCAAATTTACAAAATATTAAAATGTATTTCAATACCTGTTCGTTTTAATAAAAGATCTATAATCTCGGTAAGGAGTGATAAAAAACAGATTCTATTTCTGTAATCTTTTATGATTCCTGGTGTAGCTCCTTATTATCCGGGAGCTTTCTATTTTAAAATTACACAATGAGTCCGTCCCAGTGTGTAATTTTGGGTGTAAAAAGATGGTAAATTATTTGACAAGGGTGTCAATAATTTAGACATCCGGGAGAGGTGTGTTTGTTTGTTATGTATTAGTTATCAATTATTTATATTGTTTGGCACAGGGATTGATTATTATAATCTGATTGTTTGATTTTAATTAAAAATAGATATGAATAGTTTAAAAGTGTTTTCCCGGAATTTGCAGAAGCAGAAAACCGTAGGCATATTGAGTATCGGCAGTCTGGCTGTGGCGGTTGCCGTTGTGATACTGATAGGGTTATGGGCTGCAAATGAATTTAGTTTTGATAAATTTCAGAAGGACGGAAATAAAATATACCGGGTTTACGGTTCTTTGATGATGAACAATACCCTGACTCAGATAGGTGCTACTTACAAACAATTGGGGGCGGATGCTGTGCGTAAGTTTCCAGAGATAGAAAGTATGTGCCGGGTGAACCCGCAGAACGGGGAATTGAAGGTGAATGACGTGCTTTATCCGGACAATGACATGGCAATGGCAGATTCCAATTTTTTTACTTTTTTCACTTTTCCGCTGAAAGCCGGAGACCCGAAAACCTGTCTTTCGGCTCCGGATGGAATAGTGATCGATGAATATGCTGCCAATCGTTATTTCCCGGGAGAAGATCCGTTGGGTAAAATTATGAATATCAGGGGGAAAGATTATACCGTGACGGCTTTGATGTTTAACATGCCGGAAAATTCTCATTTAAAAGCCAATATTGTGACTCCGTTTATCGGATTTTGGGCGAATGATTTGTCATACGGGTCAAGCGATAGTTTTATTACTTATTTTAAAATTGCGGATGCAACTGCGCTTCCTGAACTTGAAAAAGAGATGACCCGGATGATATATTCGGTAGTCCCTATGTTTAAACAGATTAATTTTGAGTATAAATTACAGCCGTTGTACGATATTCATTTTAACGATTCGTTTAAATTCGATTCTGTAATACATGGAAACAGAAGTTTGGTGATGGTGTTTGTACTGACGGCTTTTGTGATTTTGCTGATTGCCTGCATTAATTTTATCAATCTGTTTGTTTCCACTTCTTTTTTGAGGGCAAAATCGATAGGTGTTAAAAAGACTCATGGAGCAGAGAAAGGAATGTTGGTCAGAGAATTTTATAAGGAAACGTTTTATTATGTGATAATGTCGGTGATTGTGGGTTTGGTGCTGGCAGTAATTGCTTTGCCCTTGTTTAACCGCTTGGCTGATTATCATTTAGCCATTAGTTTTCTGAATCCTTTTTTATATGTTTTTTTAGTTTTGGTTATTTTGTTCGTTATGCTGACGGCCGGTACGTTTCCTGCTTTGTATATGACTAAATTCAATGCTGTAGCGACTTTGAAAGGGCAATTTAAAGGTAAGAATCTCTCTTTTTTACAAAAAGGATTGATTATCGCTCAATTTACGGCGGCGATTGTGATCCTGACCTCTGTATTTTTTATTAATAAACAAGTAAATTATATGATCGGTAAAGACCTGGGGTTTGATAAGGATAATGTGGTGTATGTGTATGACCGGGGCGGATTTGTGAAGAATTACCAGGCCTTTCGTAATGAGATGAGAAATGAGCCGGGTATTGTCGATGTAACGTTGAAAGATATCGATCCGGCAGGTTGGTGTCGTGGTAATACGGTGAGGAATCCCGGAGACGAACAGGATTATCTGATGGAGTTTTGTCAGATTGAGCCGAACTATTTCGATATGATGGGCATGAAGATGGTTATGGGAAGAGAGTTTGCCGAGGAGACGGGAGATTCGTTGCATTATTGTATTTTAAATGAAACGGCGGCTCGTGTACTGGGTTTTTCCGAACCTGTCGGCGAAAGAATTTATACGGATGGGGAATATCATATCGTGCGTGGAGTCGTTAAGGATGCACAGACCAAATCGTTGCATCAGGGGGTAGACCCGCAGATTTATTTTGAATTTTCCAAGGGAGGGGTCGGAACGCCGACCGTACTTTTTAAAGTGCAGGGTAATCCGGGAGAAGCCGTTCGGGTGATACAATCTAAGTGGAATGAATTGAATCCGGGTACACCTTTTGAATATCATTTCCTGGATGATACCTATGCCCGGTTGTATAAGGCGGAAACGAATGCCGGGCAGATTCTGGCCGCTGCGATGGGAATAACGTTGCTGATCAGTATCGCCGGATTATTTGCTATGGCTTATTATACGACGCAACGCCGATTGAAAGAAATCGGGGTACGGAAGGTAAACGGGGCGTCTGTGCCGGAATTGTTAGTAATTCTGAATCGTAGTTTCTTTGTCTGGATCGGAATATCTTTTGTTCTGGCCTGTCCGTTGGCTTATATTTTTATATCCCGTTGGTTGGAAAGTTTTACAGACCGGACGGAAATGTCCTGGTGGGTATTCATTGCAGTCGGAATAATTACGTTTATCGTTACGTTACTGACTGTAAGCTACCAAACCTGGAAGGCTGCCAATGTCAATCCGGTAAGGGTTTTGAAAATGGAATAAATTTCAATTTCAGATGTATGATTTTAAATTGAAATACAAGGTTGAAAAGAATTTACGATTGAAAATAAAGCAGAACCGTAGGTTCTCTTAACAGGGATGTACAGCGAAGTATAATCCGTGTAAGTGAAACGAATATTCGTCAGTGAACGGGAGTCGTCATTAATCCGGCAGAAAGGATTGTTTGTTAAGGAGTTGATTTTTAAATAGTTGATGTTATGAATAGTTTGAATGTATTTATCCGGAATTTACAGAAACAAAAAACGGTTGGAATCCTGAGTATTGCTTGTTTGGGCATCAGTATTGCAGTGGCATTGCTGATCGGACTTTGGGCGATGAACGAATTGAGTTTCGACAATTTTCATAAGGATAGGGATAAGATATACCGTCTGACGATTAATTCGTTTAAAAATAACGAATCTGTGGTATTTGGGTCAACTTTCAAACCGTTTGCCGAAGAAGCGAAGGATAAGTTTCCGGAGATTGAATCGGCTTGCCGGGTAACACCATGGAGTCTGGGTGAAATTTGGATCGGTAATGTAATTCATAAAGAAAGTAAGGTTATCGTTGCGGATTCGAATTTTTTTACGTTTTTCTCTTTTCCGTTAAAGGTAGGGAATACGGTTACGATTTTAAATTCACCCGACAATATGGTGATTGATGAGGCGGCAGCCCGTAAATATTTTCCGGGTGAAGATCCGATTGGTAAATCCGTTCGTTATGGTGGGGTGAATTTTACGATTGCCGGAATAATGTATGATCTGCCGGCCAATTCGCATTTGCAGGGGCATTTCGTCGTACCGTTTTTCGGTTGGTATGCCCGGGATGTATGGGGAGGTTCAGATATATACCTGACTTATCTGAAATTGGGGGAAAATACCGACTTCCAGAAATTGCAGACCGGTTTGACCGATATTCTGACTTCCAATATGGAGAGTTTCCGGGATCGTAAATCAAACGTTTACCTGGAACCTTTAAAAGATATCCATTTTTCGAGATCCGATTTCAACTCGCCGATATTGAAAGGAAGTAAACCTTTGGTGATGGTTTTTATGTTGACGGCGTTGGTTGTATTACTGATTGCCTGTATCAATTTTATCAATCTGTTTATTTCAACTTCTTTTTTACGGGCCAAATTCATCGGTGTGAAGAAAACACATGGAGCTGATAAGAAATTATTGATGAGGGAGTTTTTTACGGAGACGTTTTATTATGTCATTGCGGCTGTTATTTTCGGGTTGATGTTGGCCTGGATGTGCATACCCTATTTCAATCGGTTGGCTAATTCGGCTATAACCATCGATCCGGCTTCTCCGTGGTTGTATGTTTTTGTCGGAAGTCTGATATTGTTTACCGTATTTGTAGCCGGGATGTTTCCGGCATTTTATATGACGAAGTTCGGAATTGTGGAAACGATGCGGGGGCAATTCAAAGGGAAGAAACTGTCTGTATTGCAAAAAGGCTTGATTGTGGCTCAGTTTACGGCTTCGATTGTCTTTTTGATATCCGTTTTTTTTATCGATAAGCAGGTACATTTTATGGTGAGTACGGATTTGGGGTTTGATAAGGAAAATGTTTTGTATGTAGAAAGCCGGGATGGGTTTATCAAGTCTTACAAAGCCTTGCGTGAGGAGTGGCTGCAATGTCCGGCCATAAAAGATGTCACCCGGAAAAATTGTCTGCCGACGGAATGGGTGCAGGGGTGGACGATCGGGAAACCCGGAGCCGACGATACGTATCTGATGGAAATGTGCCGGGTAGACTATAATTATTTCGACGTGATGGGATTGGATATCGTTGAGGGAGAGAATCCTTTTGAATATGCACACGATTCATTGCGTTATTGTATGATTAACGAACGGGCGGCCCAATTGTTGGAGATGGAACAGCCGGTAGGGCAAAATCTCTTGATTTACGGACGTTATTATCCGATCAAAGGAGTGGTAAAAAATGCACAGACCAAATCGTTTCATCAGGGAGTAGACCCACAGGTTTATGTGAAGCTGGATAATATGTGGGCGAATCAGGGTGTGCCTTATCTTTTCAAGATAAAAGGCGATCCTCAGCTGGCGATCCGGGAAATAGAAACGACATGGAAAGAGTTGGTACCGAATGTGCCTTTTGAATACGGCTTTTTGAATCAGACTTATGAAAGTCTGTACAAGGCCGAGACAAATGCCGGAAAGATTTTATCTTCCGCCATGCTGGTTACTTTTTTAATCAGTGTTGTCGGTTTATTTGCGATGGCTTTTTATGCAACACAGCGACGGGTCAAAGAGATCGGGGTGCGGAAAGTAAATGGTGCGACCGTCGGGGAGATATTGGTTATACTGAACCGTGATTTTCTGGCTTGGGTGTTGCTGTCGTTTCTTTTGGCCTGCCCGATTGCATATATTTTTGTAAATAGCTGGTTGCAGGGATTCCGGGTACGGACGGAAATGAGCTGGTGGGTATTTGCCGGAGTCGGAGTGATTGTAGTGCTGGTGGCATTGATTACAGTCAGTTACCAGACCTGGAAGGCTGCTACGGTGAATCCGGTAAAGGCATTGAAGACGGATTGATAAATTGAAAAGGATATGGAATATGTTAAGTTAATTATCCGCAGGTTTGCCCGCAACCGGGTTTATACGATAATTAATATCGGAGGATTGGCCATAGCTTTGACGGTAGCCTTATTGATATACAGCCATGTGGTGAAGGAATGGCAAACCGATCGTTTTCATGTGGGTGGGGAGCATATTTACCGAGTGACCTGCCAACATCCGGGATACGACTATTGGTCGACGGAGTTTTGTAGTCCTATGGCAGAAAATGCCGGGAAAGAGATTCCCGGAGTAAAGGATTATGTACGGCTTGTTGCTCCTCAGTCGTTTCTGGTAAAAAATGAACAGACCGGTGAATTCTTTCCCGAAGATCGGTGTATTTATACCGATCCGCAGTTTTTCAGCGTTTTGAGTTTTCCTTTGATTGCAGGAACGGTTGATTCCGCGACTGGTCCGGCCTGGGCCGTATTGTCGGAACGAATTGCCCGGAAATATTTCGGGAATGAACCGGCCGTGGGCCAAACACTTACTCTTCGTTATCCGGAGGGTCCGGAAGAGATGAATTATCAGGTAGTGGCAGTGATGAAGGATATGCCGGATCGTTCTTCTATCCAGGCAGACATCTTATTGGACTTTAGGCAGATTGAGGAATTGTATTTATATGGTGCCGGAAACGCTCTTACAACTTTGTTGGAATTGGAACCGCAGGCAGATATCACTGTTATAGAAAATGAAATTCCTGTGATGGAAGGACGTTATTCCGAATATGAAAAAGAGCAGAAGAAAATCGTTCGTTTACAACCCTTACGGGATATTTATCTGTATTCGGGACACATCCGGGATTATGAGGATGTTTTCAGTTACGGTTCTTTCCGTTTTGATTATGTCTTGGGAGGAATCGCTTTATTGATTCTTATACTGGCTTCCTGTAATTACCTGATGATTAAAATGGCTCAATTGCATAAAAACGGTGCTGTATTCGCGATACAGCGTTGCTTTGGAGCCGGAGACCGCACTATAAGACGGCAGGTTTTTATGGAAATTGCCATGCATACCGGTTTGGCATTGGGGATAGCCATCGGATTGTTTTTTACCCTGCATCCCTATTTTGTCGGAATCGTTTCTCCACAGCATGTTTATGCTTTGACTCTGACCAAGGAAGAATGGGTTTTATTCGGAATGTTGATCATTGTGTTTGTGCTCGGACTGGGATATCTGTTATCGCTCTGGCTGTTGAAACGTTTGGACAGGAACGGCATCAAACGTAGTATAAAACCGGTTTCCGGCGTCTTTGACCTGAAACAAGGATTGTTGGTCGGACAGATGTGTATTTTTTGCGGACTTTTATTTGCTTCTGTGGTATTGGTAAAACAAATGAATTTTGTCCGGCATAAACCGATCGGATTTGATAACCGGAATGTGTTATGTGTAGAATGGCCCGGTGATGAGGACATTATTTATCCGGTAAAGGAAGCGTTGTTGAATCATCCGGATATTTCGGCAGTCACTAACGGCCGTCCTTTACCGATCGGAAACTGGGTGATGTACGATGTGTATGATGTCGAAAAACCCGATAGAAAGATAAGGTCTTCTGCCTTGCTGGGAGATACGTCCTATCTGCAAACCTATCGGATGCGCTTGTTGGAAGGGCGTAATTACCGGAAGAAATGGGGTAATTATTTCGGTGTTGTTCAACAGGGAGAGGTTGTCATTAACCGGAAAATGGTACAGGAACTGGGATTGAAAAATCCGGTCGGTACGGTTCTGAATTATGGTCCTTCGACACTGACGGTTGTCGGAGTCGTGGAAGATTTTCATTATCAGTCGTTGTATCAATCGGTCAATCCGGTACTTATCGGTGCCGATCTGGTCGGTTATGACAGTAATTTAAACATTCGTTACCGGGAGGGGAAGAGGCAGGCGGTACTCGATTACCTCCGGAATTATTTCAAAGAAAATTATACCGGTATTATGATGCAATATACGGAATACAGTTATTCTGATCTGTATGCCCGGGATATTGCTTTGGTGAAAATGATCCATATTCTGACTGTATTGGCGATTTTAATTTCCGGTATGGGAATTTTTGCTTTTTCGATGTTTGTAGCAGAGAGCCGGACAAAAGAAATTGCGATGCGGAAAATCAGTGGTGCGACAGAAATGCAGGTAATCGGATTGCTGAACCAGAGTTTTATTTCTAAAATGGTAGTGGCTTGTCTGGCCGGCATCCCTGTTGCTTATTATGCCATGCATTTCTGGTTGCAGGGATTCGCTTACCGGACGACAGTCAATTGGTGGTTATTTGCGGTTGATGTAGGTGTCAGTATCGCATTGGTCGTATCGATTTCTTCCTGGCAGAGTTGGCGGGCGGCTTCGGTCAATCCGGTAGATGCCTTAAAAGATGAATAGTATATTCCAGGCGGGGCTGTACTATTGGTAAAAAAATAGACAACGGTGTCAAGAAATTATACATATATTTCCAATGAAGTGGTGGTTATGTTTTTGGTAGTGAGAGTATTATGGTATTTGGTATAAGGATTGTATAAAACAGAAAGTGTATTGCAATAATTTTACGTTGAATGCGATGAACCATTTAAAACTTTTTTACGGAATTGGTTATATACCGTTATTACGATAGGAGGTTTTGTCATATCGCTGACTTTTGTGATTTTATTGAGTATCTATATTCGTCGGGAATTATCGGTGAACGGGTTTCAGGTAAACAAGGAGCGGGGGTGGCGGCTTTTATTGTAGCGGCTTTAATGGTCGGTTGGCAGAGTGTGAAAGTAGCTTCCGGGAATCCGGTAAAAATATTGAAAAACGATTAGTGATGAGGAATTATCTGAGACTGATTATTCGGAATTTTGTAGATGTATTGCGGCGTTCCCGAAGTGCAGCCTTATTGAATATTGCAGGACTGTCGGTAGCTTTTGCCGTGTTTACGGTGATTCTGATACGGGTAAGCCAGGAATATTCTTACAATACTTGTTTCCGGAATGCAGACCGGATATATCGTTTGGAGTTTTGGTACGAAGGATATGATGCCGGGGTACCGGTACCGATGGCGGGAATGATCAGCCGGTCTGTGCCTGAGTTGAGTAAAGTAGGGGTCATCCAGTATTACGGGAGTGAAGCGGAATTTACCCTGCAGGGAGAAGACGGAGAAAGGCTGTTTTATAAAGAAGAAGTGGCTTATGCCGATACGGGTATTGTAGAGATTTTTGATATCCCGATTGTGGCGGGGGATGCACATGCCGCATTGACGGAAAAGCACCGGCTTTTATTACCTCTGCGTATTGCCCGGAAATGGTTCGGCAATGAAAACGCCGTCGGGAAAAATGTGAGGTGTAGGGATGTGGAGATGACAGTGGCTGCCGTGTATCAGGATTTACCGGAAAACTCATCGATAAAAAACAAGGTATATTCCTATGATTTTAATTCCGGCTTGCGGATGAATAATTGGAATTATGTGCAGTTTTATGAAATATCGCCGGGGACGGATGTGCAGGCATTGGGACGAAAAATTTTAACGGTACCTGAATTTAAGGAAGAATTTCAACGGGAATACGATGAAGTCAGGAAAGCAGGTAAAGAATTGGTACAATTCCGACCTTTGAAAGAGATATATTTTACCGAGGAAGGAGGAAATACGGATGGAGGGAACCGGGCGTTTACTTTATTGCTGTTGGTTGTAGGCGGTTTGATTTTATCTGTGGCATTGGTAAATTTTGTCAATTTTTCGATTGCGTTGTCTCCGGTGAGGATGCAGGCATTGAATACGCAACGGACTTTCGGAGCGTCGCGGACTTTTTTAAGGCTTTGCATCGTTTCGGAAGCCGTATTGTTTTCATTTTTTGCTTTTGTGATCGGACTCTTATATTGTTACTTCCTGAATACGATCGGTTTATCCGATTTGATAAAGGTTTCCGTATATCCGGCCAAACATATCGGGATATGTTTTCTGGTAGCGGGGATCAGTATATTGACCGGGTTGCTGGCTGGTATTTATCCGGCTTTTTATATGACGGCTTTTTCTCCTGCTTTGGTTCTGAAAGGGTCCCGGGCTTTGTCTCCGCATGGGGTGTATCTGAGGAAAACGCTTATGGTGTTCCAGTTTGTCGTTTCGCTGGGATTGCTTATTTCTGTCATATTCATTTATAAACAATTGAATATGATGAAAATGCGGGGATGGGGAATTGATAAGGACAATGTTGTCTATTTGAAAACGAATAAGGAACTTTCCAGTCAGCGTTCTGCTTTTTTTACTGAATTGCGGAGGGCTCCTTTTATCCGGGATATTACGTATGCTTCGAGTCGTTTTGGTGAAGAAAGTTCTATGGATTCTTGGAACTCTGCGGCCTGGATCGGTGAAAATAAGACTTGGCTGACTGTCCGGATGGAATTCGTAGCTCCGAATTTTCTTTCTTTTTGGGGAATCCGGATAAAAGAGGGGGAAGGCTTTAAGGATACGACTTCTTATCGTGCTTTGGTAAATGAAACATTTATGAAGGAGTATGGTTTGAAAGATCCTTTTTCCGTCAATTATTCAGGACATCGGGTAAAAGGCGTAATGTACGATTTCAACTATTTTACAGCACAATATGCCATACAACCTTTGATTTTGTCGGTTATGGAAAACAGATCGGATGTTTATTATTACATTCGGATAGAACCTTCTGCCCGGGAAGAAGCCTTGAATTATATCCGGGAAAACATACAACATTTCGCGCATAGCCATTCGGGAGAAATTCTGTTTTTGGACGATCGTTTGCAAATGATGTACGAGGAGGAGAACCGTCTGGGATGGCTGATTTCCCTTTTCGGCGGAGTGACTATTCTCATCGCTCTGATGGGTGTTTACGGGCTGGTGTTGTTTAATACGCGTTTCAGAGCCAAAGAAATCGGAATCCGGAAAGTAAATGGAGCGACGATTTCTGAAATTGTCCGGATGTTGAACGGGGAATCTTTACGATTGATCTGGATCGCTTTTGTAATAGCCTGTCCGGTCGCCTGGTTTTTTATGAATTATTATTTGCAGAATTTTGCTTACCGAACGGGTTTATCGGCGTGGGTATTCCTCTTATCGGGTATTATCATGTTGCTGATTGTCGTATTGACCACAGTCTGGCAAAGCTGGAAGGCGGCCAATGCTAATCCGGTAGATGTGCTGAAAAACGAATAGATGAATTTATAATTTCGATTAATATGTGAAAATTGAGAAGTCACAAAGAAGATTGTGAGTCAAAAAATAAAAACGAATATGTAGTGGTCGAATCGTAAATCATAAATAGTTAAAGAGATTTATTAAATAGAGAACTTATGAGAACAGCGGATGTGAAACTTTTTGTCAGAAATCTTTTCCGGAATAAATTGTATTCGGGGATTACGGTGTTGGGCTTTGCAATGGCTCTGACATTTGTCGTTTTATTGACGGTATATATCCGGCAAGAGTTGTCGGTAGATGTTTTTCATGCCCATAAAGACCGGATTGTACGTTTGGCCAGTGAGAAGGGAAGCGGTTATTCCGGACCAATGGCGGCGATGTTGAAGGAACAGTTTCCGGAAGTAGAAGATTACTGTTTGTTTATGACCAATAAAGACGGTCTTGCAGCTGTTTCACCTACGGAGAAAATTCGTTATACCTATGCCTATGTAAGTCCGTCTTTCTTTCAGATGTTTTCTTTTCCGTTGGTACAGGGAAATCCGGATGAGGTGTTGCAAGGGCGTCACAGTATGGTTATTTCTCAGGCACTGGCGCATAAACTGTATGGAAATGAATCGCCTGTCGGTAAAGAAATCAAGATTGCCGGAGTAACGGTACCTATTACCGGAATTATGGCCGATATGCCTGAAAATACCCATTTCCCGGATTTCGATGCCGCCGTAAATATAAAAGGATTGACAGATTATTGGGGATGGCCGGATGGCGATGTATTGGAAAGTATGGGGATAGCTACTTTCAGTTTGTACGTATTGGAAAAACCGGGAGCCGATTTGAAAGCCAGGGAACAGGATATTTTAAGTAGCTTTCAGAAAAACGGTTCCTATTATGGAGAAGAAGACGGTCCGAAAAAAGTCGTGGTGGAGCCTTTGGAACAGATTTATTTCAGTCCTTATGGCGGAGGAAATAGAAAATACAACAGTAAAGGATTGGTAGGGGTATTGATCGCTGTTGGGGGTGTTATTCTTATGCTGGCGATTATCAATTATATCAATTTATCGATAGCTCAGGGCGGCATGCGGGCGAAGGAGATGTCTGTAAAGAAACTTTTAGGGAGTTCGCGTAAGATGTTGTTTATGCAATATATTACCGAGTCGGTGATCATGTGTTTATTGGCTTTTGTTATTGCTTGCGGATTAAGCATTTTAGCAGAGCCGCTATTCAATCAATTGATGAATACGCATATCGAAGTAATGCCGTTGTTTTTTTCCTGGATGTTTTTAGCGGTATTGGCGGTGATTGTGTTTATCGGTGTTATTTCCGGTCTCGTGCCGGCTTGGATTGTCACTCGTTTTAATGCCATAGAAGTGATGAAAGGAGCTTTCCGGAAAAAGACAAAAGGGGTTTACAGCAAAGTATTGATCAGTTTTCAATATGTAGTAGCTATTGCGTTGACAATCTGTACAATCGTATTAGTTAAGCAGACACATTTTATGGAGTATTACGATATGGGTTTCAAGCAGGAAAATATTGCCCGTTTTTCTTATGTGTTGGATGCTGCAAAAAAAGAAACATTACGGAATGAAGTTTTGAAGTTGGCCGGCGTGAGAGATGTAGCCTTCGTTCAGGGGGATCCGCTGGATGGCGGGAATAATTATTCGTTTGATTATGAAGGACGGCATTTGAGTTTTCAGACGTTTAATGTAGATACTTCTTTTTTCCGGATGTTGGGATTGCAGGTGACGCCTACAGGAATATCCAATGTGGAAGGAAGGGAGTATATGAGATGGACAATGAGAAACGGTCAAACGGAGAGGGTTGTGTTAAGAGAGCAGAGCGTATGGCTGAATAAGGAGGCTTTGAGGCAATTGGGCCTGGAAGGTTTGCCTGTGGAATTTAAGGTTGGTAATCATACGACATCGGTCCGCGGCATTGTCAATGATTTTCATATCCGCGACCTTTCGCAGAAGTTGGAACCTGTCATGATTGCTCCTTTACAGGGGCCGGAGACACCCTGGACTATGCTGGTGCAATTGCAGGGGGATCGTCAGTTTGCTACGTTTGATGAAATAAAGAAAGTATACAATCAATTGAGCGAAGGGACTCCTTTTGAAGCGACGTTTATGGATGATGCTATCCGGCAATGGTATAGCCGGACAAAACGGGTTTCGGGCATGATCGGTTATTTGTGTGGGTTGGCCGTATTACTTTCTGCTATGGGTATTCTGGCTATGGCAACTTATTTCATTCAGCAGCGGATAAAAGAGATCGGTATACGGCGGGTGAACGGGGCGACGATAGGTGAAGTATTGGAAATGTTGATGAACAGTTTTATAAAATGGATTGTTATTGCTTTCGTTATTGCTTGTCCGTTAGGTTATTATGCGATGAACCGGTGGCTGATGAGTTTTGCCTACCGGACGACGATAGATTGGTGGGTTTTTGCTTTAGCGGGAATATTGGCTCTGTGTATAGCCGGCATTATGATCTGTTGGCAGAGTTGGAAGGCTGCGAATACTAATCCGGTTGAAGTGTTGAAAAGCGAATAAAATAATTTGAAGTTATGATACGTATTTATCGAAATTTTCTGAATGTATTGCAACGTTCCCGTAGTGCCAGTATTTTAAACATTATGGGCTTGTCTGTGGCGTTTGCCGTTTTTATTGCGATATTGATACAGGTGAATTACGAGTACAGTTATAATAGCAGCTTTCCGAAAGCCGACCGTATTTATCGCTTGGAATTGCGGCATTCGTCGGAAGCGATTTATCAGGCTTTGCTTCCTTTGCCGGGGTTTGAGATTATCCGTGCTGAAATCCCTGAGCTTTCAGTATCGTGCCTTGTGGATAAACCGTGGAGATCGGCTAATTTTACCGTTGTAAAACCGGACGGGAACATGGATTTTTTTGAGGAAGGACCGGCCTATGCCGATACAAATGTAGTCCGGGTATTCGATTTGGAGGTGGTGGCCGGCGATTATCGTCAGGCATTGACGATGCCCGGCCAGTTGTTTATACCTTTGAGTGTGGCGCAGAAGTTTTTCGGAGAAACGGATGTTATCGGGCGAACAGTATTGTTTAACGGCGCCCGGGAAATGACTGTGGCGGCCGTGTACCGGGATGTCCCTCAAAATTCGACTTTTCAGAATGTTCTTTATTCGGCCTCTTTCAGTAGCGGAACACAATGGGCGCAGTGGAATTATGAATCGTATTATGTGATTCCGGAAGGGACCGATATGGAAATGTTAGTGGATAAACTTCGCGGTTTGGATAAGATTGTGGCCGGAAAAAATTCAGGAGAGAAAATGTTCGCAGATCATGATTTGATGTTTTTGCCTCTGAAAGATATCTATTTTGCTGATGTTCAGCATTTGCATGAACCTGCCGGCAACCGGATGATGACTCATATACTTTTGTTGATCGGAATTCTGGTACTGGTTGTGGCTATCGTTAACTTCGTTAATTTTTCGATGGCATTGGCACCTTCCCGGATAAAGAGTCTGAATACCCAAAAAACATTCGGTGCTGGTAATCGTTTTTTGCGTTGGTGCGTTATTTCCGAAGCAATGATCTTTTCTTTTCTGGCCTTTCTTTTGGGCGTATTCTGGTGTTATCTACTGGGCCAGACCTTTGTGCAGGAGGTGATGTATACCTCTTTGAATCCTTTTGTTCATTCCGGACTATTGGCAGGAGTAGGCTCTGTCAGCTTAATCGTGGGGGTGTTGGCGGGATGTTATCCGGCTTTTTATATGACCTCTTTCTCTCCGGCTTTGGTTTTGAAAGGTTCACAGGCTTTATCTCCCCGGGGAATTTTTTTACGGAATACACTAATGGTATTTCAGTATACGGTTGCCGTTGCTTTGATTATCGGTATTCTGTTTATCGGAAGGCAACTGGAGATGGTAAAGAATCGTCCCTGGGGCATAGAGAAGGAACATATTGTTTATCTGAAAAGCAATAAGGACATGGTTCAAAAGCGTACTGCATTTGTGAATGAATTGCGACAGAATCCGGCTGTCACCGACGTTACATTTGCTTCCGAATTGATCGGGGATACCGGAATGCAGCACTGGTTTTTCGATGATATGATCGACGGGGAACAAAAACGAATAGAGTGCGATGTGAGTATGATTGCGCCTAATTACCTGAATTTTTTCGGAATAGAAGTGATCGAAGGGGACCGTTTCGTATCTACTCAGGACAGTATGGTGATGGTGAATGAAACTTTCAAAAAGACGTATCATTTCGATCCTATGGGAAAGGAAATGGCCGGTATGAGAGTGGGAAGGATTCTGAAAGATTTCAATATATTGCCCTTGCAGCAAAGTATTCGGCCCTTGTTGTTGGCTGTGAATGAAGAATGGGCCGGGAACTATTTTTATATTAAAATCAACGGAGCGGCCCGGAATAAAGCTTTGACGCATATACGTAAGACAATTCGTGAGTTATCACCCACGTATGGGGGAGATGTACGTTTTCTCAACGATCATCTGAACAGTTTGTATAAAGGAGAAGAAAGATTGGGTACGCTGGTGAATATTTTCGGTTTGGCGACAATTTTATTGGCCTTGATGGGGGTGTACGGCCTGGTGTTGTTTAATTCGAAATATAAGGCGAAAGAGATCGGTGTCAGAAAAGTAAACGGGGCCACAAACTGGCAAATGATTATTTTCCTTAACCGGGATTTTATCCGGATGGTGGTATTGTCTTTTGTATTAGCTTGTCCTCTGTCCTGGTATGCTATATCTGTTTGGTTGTCCGGCTTTGCATATAAAACATCTCTTTCGGTATGGGTATTTCTGTTGGCCGGTGTGATTGTATTGTCGATTACTTTGCTGACGATCAGTTGGCAGAGTTGGAAGGCGGCCAATGCGAATCCGGTGGAAGTGCTTAAAAACGAATGAGTTTCAATTTTAGATTTATGATTTTAAATTGAAATACAGGCAATGAGTTACAGAGTTGCAGAGTTTTGGAGCCATAAAAAGAACGTTTTGATTTACGATTTTGATTGGAGACACAAGTTAGCCCGTTGTAAATAACGAATCAAGTTGCGACAGAGTCGTAAATCTAAAATCGTAAATCAAAAATATTTATTGGGGTTCATGCATCAGCTATTGGAGGGAACGTCAACCGTAAATCAAAGATAGGGTATGGCGTTCAATAAACTCTGTGTTTTGTCGGGCTATTGAGCCGAATCGGTCGATGTATTGCTGTCGTATGACAGTCCAGGGAAGGGGATTTGCCTTGGAATCAAAGTGTTTTATGACGGCTGCTTTTAAGGAGCTGGCATATTGTCTGCGGGAATCGTCCAGCCATTTTTGTAAACATTGCCGGGCCCAACGAAGACTTTTTTTATATTCCAATGAAGTCCGGTAAGTACCGTATTCGTTTTCTATCGTTTCGGAGAATTTACGGATCAGAGTCACGGAGTCTTTTTGAAAATCATAGAAAGGACGGGAAATGTCGATACCAGGAGTAATTTCAGCGTTTTTCAATAAAGAATCGATTTTCAGATAACAATTGTAATAGATATCCTGAATATTTTTACTTTCCGGTTGTTGTTTTGGGGAGATGGAAATGAAATAACCGGAAGAAACCAGGATAAGAAATGCAAGGCAGATTGTAAAAACGATAGAAAAGTATGGTTTTCTTTCCAGCTTTTTTTTCAGGTGTTCTGTCGAAATATGGCGTTTCTCAGCGGAGGGGGCTGTTGCTTTCCGGGCAACCCGGTTATATGTTTTGGGGAGCTTTGCATTGTGGGCCAGTTCCTTGATGATAATACCGATGGAATAGATATCGCTTTGGGGAGAAGACCGGCCTTTTTCCAAAAGTTCGGGGGCTGCATAATGTTTACTGCCGACACCTCCCGGCCCCGGTTTGTAAGAGTCGTTGTTGGCGAGTCCGAAATCGATGAGCTTTAGATGATTTCCTTGATGTGTAACAATTATATTTTCCGGTTTGATATCCCGGTGTATCACCTGATGCCGGTGCAGATAAGTGGTGACATCAATTAATTCCCGGATTAATTTTACTGCAATGTTTGTTGTGATTCGGTTTTGCAGCAACATATCCCTCAACGATAAGCCGTCTATAAATTCCAGGACAATGCAAGGGCCGGTCTTTTCGATATTCTCAAAGGCGATTGCTTTATAAAGGGAAGGATGATCCAAAGGATATGCGATTTCATATTCTTTGCGTAACAGCGTAATGTAAACCGGGTTGTTTTGGTAGGCAGGTTTCAGGCCTTTCAGGATAAACATACGGCCTTCTTTGTGTGCCGAGTATAGTAAGGCATACCCTCCGGAAGAATTCTGAAATTCCCGAATATCGCAAAAAGTGTCGGAAAAACGGAGGTAATTTCCGGTGATAAATTCCGATGATGTATCCGTATCAGGTGTCATATATTCAAATGCGGTTTAACAATGTCAATCCTCCCTTCTTGCCGGCAATAAACATGTGTTGATCAAGACCTTCCCGCTCTAGATCGTGCAAAAAAAGAGGCATTCCCAAAATAAATTCGGAAGCACAAAATACGTCTTCAATCTGAATTTGGGAATTCCGGCTTTCTGTCACCCGGAAACGGGAATTTCCCAGGTGCAGCAGTTTGAGATACCGATTGGGAGCCCAGGCTATTTCCAAGGATTGACCGGTTGCTAATTCACAACTCTGTATGTTGTCCGAAGTAAAAAAATGGGATTGATTGAAATTTTCTTTTTTCAACTTTTCACAGAATGAGTCAAAATTCCGTTCTCCAATGTACCGGGCGAGTACATTCAATGTCGCTATCCGGGGTGAAGAAGAATAGGGTACGTATCCGTATATTCTTTTGAGAGTGGAGAAACTGATATTTGCTTTTACTTTCTGTTTGATATCCGAATATAAGCAGAAATAGTCGCTGGAAGTACTTAATTTTTCTCCGTATGTTTTTTCTACTTTTTGCAATAGTTCCTGTATTTCCGGGTAACGGCCGTTCATTGTTTTTTAATTTGTGTAAATAAAATAATAAATTTATAAAAATATTTCTATTTTTGTTCAAAACAAGCTTATTTATTTAATGGTAAAGTCACTTTTGACGTTTTGTATAGTCAGTTTTTTACTTTGTGCCGTATGGGGACAGGGCAAGCCTTATATTACGGTGACGGATTTGGAGGATGAGACTTTGAGCTTGCGGATGAGTATAACGGCGTCTATTTTTGTGAACCAGATAAATAATGCTTATTCCAATGCTGTTTCACCTTCTTTTCCGGAGGAGTGTATTACTCCGGAGGCAGAAGAAAAGGTACTGGAAATTTGGAAGAACTCTCCCTTTTATTTTCAAAAAGGTTACGGGGGATTCAAAGGGATAATTACGGCTGTCGGTTATCAGATCCGGGGAATTCCGGTTGTGATGCAGGAAGGCGGACTGTTGCAGAACGGTGTAATAAACTTCAATCCGGACGGTCAAATTATCAATTTTCATTTTTCCGTGGACGAAACGGTTTATCATACGATTCTGACACAGAATAATTCTTTGCAGGATGTACAGAGAAAACGGTCTATCCTCGATTTTGTGGAAGATTTCCGGACAGCTTATAACCGCAAGGATTTGAATTTGATTTCCCAGGTGTATGGGGACGATGTTTTGATTATTACAGGTTATGTATATCGGGGGACCGGAGAGAGGTCGAAGTTGACGGGGTTAAGCGAGGAAAAAGTCAGGTATAACCTGTATAATAAGAATGAGTATTTGGAACAGTTGAAAGGTGTATTTGCCAAAAACCGTTTTGTCAATTTATTTTTTGAAGATATTGTCATAGTCCAACACCCTGCTTTACGGAATTTATATGGGGTAACTTTGTTACAAAAATGGCGTTCTACGACTTATAACGATGACGGCTGGCTTTTTATGGCCGTGGAGTTCCGGAGCGACACCGAAATGTTGATTCATATCCGCACGTGGCAGCCTTATTTGCTGAATCAAAAGGTATTCCCGAGGGAAGAAGTGTATCAGTTAGGTAATTTTGAATTCAGATAATTACATGGGAAAATCGTATGTACTCTTTTTTCTTTGTTTTTTACCTTCTTTTTTGTTTGCCCAAAGGCAGTTGAGAGTAGAGGGTGGTTTGGACAGTAACAGCGTTTCTACCCGGATGATTGACGGTAAGGCCAGTGCCCGTATTATTTTTGAATCCGGAGTCCGGCTGAATTATTTTACAAATATGGAATTGACGATTCCTGCTGCTAACAGAGGGCATATGCGGAAAAAAGGAGTTTTTGTCGATACCCTTTATTTTTTAACGACGCCTTTCGAAAATGTCCGGATCGTTTATTTGGAAGCCCGGGGGTATTTTAAAAATAAAATCGGTCCGATCCGGTTATTGCCTAAGAGTACTTATCGTTATTTGGTATATGATCCCGGGAAGGTACAAAAAAGTAAATGGCGGCAAGTGGTGTCTTTTACGTTTTCCGGCGGAGTGAATATGTTGATGGACTATGCGTCTGTCGGTATGTATGCCGGAGCAGATATTCATATTTTGTTGTTGCATCGGTTTTCATTGGTGCCGGCGTTGCGCTACAATAGTCTTTGGATTTGGCCCGAAGGGAGCGGTCGGTTGCGCCGGGATTTTGTGGAAACAAATTTGTATTTGCAGTATACGATCAGCAATAGGGTTGGGGTATATGCCGGATATGCCCAGGCTTATGTCGATTATAGCGGGAAGGGATTCAGCTTTATGGCCGATTTGCGGCTGAATGAACGGCTTTATCTCCGGGGGAATTACAATTATTATACCAATTTCGAAAATTCAATAGTGGGTTTGGGAGTAGGCATACATTTATAAATGAAGGATTATGAGATATAACTATCTGATATTATTGTTTTTATTAATGGCTGGGGCGTGTAAAGACTCGAATCCATTGGTGTATAAGGCGAGTGTGGATACGAATGAGGTCCGTTTGTCTTTTGAGCAGGATACGGCAACAATTCTGCTCAAAACGAACTACAAATGGTCTGTTACGAACATCCCCCAATGGTTGACAGTATCTCCGGATAAGGGAGAAGAGGGGACCGAACGGATTTCTTTGTCTTGTACCTATAATATGTCGGATGAGGAGAGGACAGCCGAGTTGTATCTACAGGCGGGTGAAGCCGGACAGCCTATTTCGGTCATTCAGATGAGAAAGGGGATATTGGCGTTTCGTGTTCCGGATACCATTGTTCATGAACAGGCTTCCACGATTTATGTCTCTGTTAATTCGAATCTGGAGTATGATCTTGTTTATCCTGCGGAATGCAAATGGATAACGCCGGAACGGATTTCGCCGGATAATTGGGCCATACGGATTTCCTCTATGACAGATGAAGATATCCGGGACGTTCCTTTGGTATTATATGCGGAAGGGTGTAAGCTGTCCGATACGCTTTATCTTACGCAAATGACAAAATTGCGGCATACGCGGCAAATTTTAAAACATTTTTATTATGCCATGAACGGCGACGAGTGGTATAATAATACCAACTGGTTGAGTGATTTGCCTTTTAAGGATTGGTATGGGCTGTACGATGCAGATGGTGATCTGGTGCAAGTATTCTTGACGGATAATAATTTGACTGGAGAAATCCCGGATGATTTTTATGATTTAATGGATTTGGAGAGATTGGTCATCCGTAATAACCCGCTATCCGGAACCATCAGTCCGAAAATCAGAAATTTCCGGAATTTAACGGAGCTGGACTTGGGTTATAACGGGTTGTCCGGTGAACTTCCCGATGAGATCTGGTCGCTTTCCGGACTTGAATCTTTAGTTTTGGCTGAAAATTCGTTTCAACCTGTTACAATCGATTATTCGAATCTGGGGAATCTGAAAATTCTCGATATGGCGTCCTTGTATGTAACGAATCCGTTGTCGCCGGGAATAAAAAATTTGCAAAATCTGGAATGGTTGCGTTTCTCGAATCTTCAGGCCTATGATACTTTATCTTGGGAGTTGTTCGAACTGAAAAAGTTGCACTCACTGATGATGTATGAATGTAACTTTACCGGGCCGATTCCTTTGCAGATAGGCAACCTAAAAGAGTTGACATTTTTAAATATCTCGGGGAATTTGTTGACAGGAGAAGTGCCTGAAGAGATCGGTTTATTGAAAAAACTGACAGGACTTTATATCAGTAGCAATTATCTGACGGGAGAAATTCCGGCAGCTCTTCTTTTGCTGCCGCATTGGAACCAATTTGATTTGAGAGCGATATTGCCTCAAAGGGAAGGTAAGAGTTTAACCCTCCCGAATCAACCGCCGGAATTATGAAATTGTACGATGTATTTATAATCTTAATCTGTCTGACGGCTTGCAGTGATCCGACCCCATTGGTGTATGAAATCGAAACGGAACGGGAAACGGTTGAATTTTCGTTTGAAAAAGACGAAGCACGGTTTGTCGTTTCGGCCAATTGTAAGTGGAAGATTATGGATATTCCCGGATGGCTTACTGCCAGTCCGGTATACGGGAGTAAAGGGAAGACGGAGGTGAAATTGGTTTGTCAGCCTAATCCGGTTGAAGAAATCAGAAAGGCAAACCTGAAAATCGTATCGGACGAAAAGGAGACAGAACTGGTGGTTGTCCAAAAACCCAAAGGGGTGTTGCGGTTTTACAATGACGATACGATTTTATATACTTTCCCGGTGGAAATTATTTTACCGGTAAAAGCCAATATTGCTTATCATTGGGTGTTGCCTGAAGACTACGATTGGTTGGATGTCCGTGGAGTTGACGGAGCGATATTTTTGAATATTCAAGGATTGGAAAAGTTGGATTCGCGTTCGGCTTCTGTTATTGTAAAGGCCGACGATTATGAATTAGGCGATACGTTTAGAATTTGGCAAATGACAAAGGAATGTCATATCCGGAAAATCCTGACGGAATTTTATAATTCGTTGAACGGTCCGGAATGGAACAGGCAGAAAAACTGGCTGTCGGATAAACTTGTCGGGGAATGGGAAGGAATAGAATTTGCCGATGATAAATTATCGATAGTGTTGCCCATGAATAACCTGAAAGGCCGGTTGCCTGACAATATATATAGTTTACCTGATTTAGCGGAGCTCCGGCTTTCGTCCAATCAGATAGAAGGAACAATCAGTCCGGATATCCGGAAGTGGAGCCGATTGAAGTATCTGGATTTAATCGATAATCGATTTTCCGGAAATATACCCGATGAATTATGGACATTACCGGAGTTACAAGTGTTGTTTTTAGGGAAATGTTCTTTTGAACCTGCAGCTATTCATTTTTCCGGATTGCGTAGGATAAGGCTTTTGCATTTGGAGGAAATGCAACTGACGAAGGGACTCTCACCGGAAATGGGTTTGTGGACGGAGTTGGAACGTCTGACAATAGCGCACTGTTCTGTTTCGGATTTTTTGCCCGGGGAGATTTTTACAGACCGCTTGAGGTATCTCAATCTGAGCTATAATAAAATCAAGGGAAATATTCCTCCGGAAATAAAAAACGCAAAGAATCTGGAACAATTGTATCTGGACAATAATGAGCTGACCGGAAAAATGCCGGAGGAAATGGGAGGATTGCTTTTATTAAAAGAGTTGACGTTGTCAAGTAATTATTTAACCGGAAAAATTCCCCAAAGTGTGTTGAATCTTCCTAACTGGCATTTGTTTCATTTGCCTCTTATTTTGCCCCAAAAGAACGGATATTTGATGTTAGAATAGATAATTCGGGAACAAATAAATTTTCCTTGGGGAAAGGATTTTCTGCTAAATGTTATAAATTATTCAGAACCTTTTTTAAGCAAAACAGGTATGGTAAAAATTTTACAAATAACACCTGATTATATATAAAATTTGGTTTTTTAACAACTATACTATATCTTGCGACTTTGAAAATCAAACGAATGATTGGGTTGGAGGGCTTTGCCGTTATTGTTAAAATAGGAATTCGGTGTTTTCGAGTGTGAGATTTATAAAAACGAATGATATACTAATTTTTGATTTACGGTTAAAAGTCACGAAGAAAATTGTAAATCATAATAGACCGTCGGGATCACCGGAATTTACATTTTTATGATTCTGCGGTTTTATAAACCAGTTTGGAATTCACAAACAGTTATTTTTATTTATCAGGCTATTTAATCTTTTGATGTTAATTATGGATAAAATGAACTATTTTCTGCCTTTGGTCGGATTGGCGACATTAAACGGATGTGGAAATACGGCAAAAAAGGCGGAACAGAAAAAACCGTTGAACATTGTGTATATCATGACCGATGACCATGCTCAGCAAACAATGAGTTGTTATGATAAACGGTTTATGCATACACCGAATCTCGACCGGATTGCTGCGGAAGGTGTACGTTTTACCAATAGTTTTGTGTGTAACTCTTTGTCCGGTCCCAGCCGGGCTGCTTTGCTGACGGGAAAACACAGCCATAAAAACGGTTATACGGACAATTCCCATGGAGCAATGTTTGACGGAGAACAGCAAACGGTTCAGCAGTTGTTGCAGGAAGGAGGTTACCAAACGGCTATGATCGGAAAATGGCATCTTGGAAGTACACCGACTCATTTCGATTTCTGGACCATATTACCCGGTCAGGGAGATTATTATAATCCGGATTTTATTACACCGGAAGGAACGATTCACAAAGAGGGATATGTTACGAATATTATCACAGACCTGAGTATTGACTGGTTACGTCACAAAAGGGATACGGCGAAGCCTTTCTGCCTGTTTGTCCATCACAAGGCGATCCACCGGAATTGGATGGCGGATACCTGTGATCTGGCTTTATTCGAAGATCGGAATTTCGAATTGCCGGAGACGTTTTGGGATGATTATCAGGGACGGCTTGCTGCCGGAAAGCAGGAAATGAATATCGCGAAAGACATGACCCTGATATACGATCTGAAAATGTTGGATGAGGAGATAGACGATCATTACCGTTCTTATTATGTGCGGAATGAAGGAGCCGGAGGTACTTACGGACGAATGAATGTTGCACAAAAAGCAGCATGGGATAAACATTACCAACCGATCATCGATCAGTTTAAGAAAGCAAAACCGACCGGCAAAGCTTTGGCTGAATGGAAATACCAGCGTTATATGCGTGATTACCTGAAAACGGTAAAGTCTCTGGATGATAATGTGGGGCACTTGCTGGAAGAACTGCAACAGGAAGGTTTGCTCGAAAATACGGTGGTCATTTATGCTTCGGATCAGGGATTTTATATGGGTGAACACGGTTGGTTCGACAAACGCTTTATGTATGAGGAGTCTATGCGGACCCCGTTGATTATGCGCCTGCCAGAAGGATTCGGAAAACGCGGGGATATCGGTAATCTGGTACAGAATATCGATTATGCTCCGACATTTTTAGAATTGGCGGGATTACCGGTACCTTCCGACATACAAGGCGTTTCGTTGGTACCTTTACTGAAAGGAGAAAATCCTGCGGATTGGCGGAAATCGCTTTATTATCATTTCTATGAATATCCGGCAGAACATTCTGTTTGCCGTCATTACGGGGTAAGGACTGAACGTTATAAATTGATGCATTTTTACAATGATATTGATACCTGGGAATTGTATGATTTACAACAAGATCCGGTTGAAATGCACAATCTGTTCGGGCAACCCGGTATGGAAAAGATAACGGAAGAACTGAAAGCGGAGTTGGAACGTCTGCAGATTTTCTATGACGACCCGATCCGGAATTTGAATTGACTTTACACACTGGGACGGACTCATTGTGTAATTTTAAAATAGTAATAACAAGTTATGAATAAAAAAATCAGATTATTGCAAAATTTAGTGTGGATTGTTTTATTGGCGGTGTCCTGTCGTCAGTCGGAGCAATTGTATGTAAAGGAGGTGGTTTTTCCGGAAGGAGCTACTCCGGAACAGAAAATAGAAATGGCATCCCGTTTGGTACCGACGGAAGGGCAATATGCCTGGCAACAGATGGAGCTGACGGCTTTTGTGCATTTTGGGATAAATACCTTTACAAACCGCGAATGGGGGGATGGCAAGGAAGATCCGGCTTTGTTTAATCCTACGTCATTGGATTGCGAACAATGGGTAAAAACATTGCAGAAAGGTGGTTTTAAAATGATCATATTGACGGCGAAGCATCACGACGGTTTTTGTTTATGGCCGACGAAAACCACCCGGCATTCGGTCGCCTCTTCTCCCTGGAAGGACGGGAAGGGAGATGTTGTGCGGGAGTTGAAGGATGCCTGTGATAAATATGGAATGAAATTCGGGGTATATTTGTCTCCTTGGGACCGGAATGCAGAGTGTTACGGCGATAGTCCCCGGTATAACCGGATGTTCGCCGAACAATTGACGGAATTACTTACGAATTACGGTACGATACATGAAATCTGGTTTGACGGTGCGAATGCGGAAGGGCCTAACGGACGAAAACAGGAATACGACTGGCAATTGTTTTGCGGTGTGATGGATAGTTTACAGCCCCATGCTGTACGTGCCATTATGGGAGACGATGTACGCTGGGTAGGTAATGAACAGGGACTGGGGCGTGAAACCGAGTGGAGTGCAACGGCTTTTATGCCGGAGACTTATCCGGGTGCTCAGGTTGAAAATCAAAAGCTGGGGATACATGCGCAGGCGAAAGATTTGGGAAGCCGGGATCTGATAGCCAAAGCTTCCCGTTTGTTCTGGTATCCGTCGGAAGTCGACGTATCGATACGTCCGGGTTGGTTTTATCACGCTTCTCAGGATCACCAGGTGAAATCTTTGCAAAAGCTGGTGGATATCTATTTCGAGTCTGTCGGGTACAATTCGGTGCTTTTATTGAATGTTCCGCCTGATACCCGGGGGTTGATTCATGAAAACGATGCGGCTCGTTTGCAGGAATTCGGAGAATATCTGCGGACCGTTTTTCAGGAAAACCGTCTTTTAAAAGGGGAAGCTTTTGAAATGGAGCAAGGCGATAGTCGTGAATTTCAAGTGAAACCGGGAGTTACCATTAATACTTTTCTGCTGGGCGAGGATATCCGTCAGGGACAGCGGATAGAACATTTTACATTAGAGGCTCAGATTGAAGGACAATGGCAATCTTTGGCTCAGGGAACAACAGCCGGATACAAGCGTTTGCTGCGTTTCCCGGATTGCCGGCCGGAGGCTTTGCGCTTAACCGTTGATCAGAGCCGTGGAAGGGTATATGTCCGTGAAGCCGGTGCATATTATGCCCCGGTGATTGATGGGCAGCAAGTGGATTTCCGGCCCGGCGATATTCCTGTTACGGATTGGAAAATTGTTGGCAAAGTAAATGAAATATCTGCACAGCCGGCGCGGCAGGCCATTGATAACGATCCGAAGACTTTTTGGCAGACAGAGGGGACGGAGAGTATCGGAAATTTGACGGTGGATATGGGGAAAGTTTATGATATAGCGGGATTTACGTATATGCCTGTAGCCGGAGGAGATAATGCAGGGATTGTTTTTCTGTATGCATTTTATGTGAGTGAGGACGGACAAAAATGGGTAAAATGCGAATGCCCCGGAGAATTCAGTAATATCATGTACAATCCGATACCTCAAACTGTTTCTTTCGGACGTACTTATCCGGCTCGTTATTTCCGTTTTGAGCCTTTACAGGAAATCAAAGGGCGTCCTTTTGTCAAAGTCGGTGAAATCGGAATCTTAAAAA
The DNA here is from genome assembly GCF_900091655.1 of Culturomica massiliensis. Taxonomy (NCBI): domain Bacteria; kingdom Pseudomonadati; phylum Bacteroidota; class Bacteroidia; order Bacteroidales; family Odoribacteraceae; genus Culturomica; species Culturomica massiliensis. Next base: position 3,139,463 of record NZ_LT594621.1, on the reverse strand, counting down.
AATAGAACAATAAAAAAGCCTGCAATCGCAGGCTTTTTCTTTACTTTTTATCTGTTGTTTTTCCTTCTTTACAACATTTTTTTTCGCTTTTGGTGCATTCGCCTTTTTTAGCATCTTTGCAGCATCCGCTTTTCTTTGCATCCTTGCAGCAAGAACTTTTTCCATCTGCATTTTTTTGTCCTTCTTTGCAGCATTTTCCGTCTTTCTTACATTCTCCGGTGCATTTAGCGTCTTTTTTGTTTTTACAACATTCGCTCTTCTGGCAATCTTTTTTGTCCACACACTCTTTTTTCGTTTCTTTTTTCGTTTCTTTGGTTGTTTTGTTACTTTGAGCAGAAGCAACGCTCACTGTAAATACCAATGCTAATGCGATTAATAAAGCTTTCATTTTTTCAATTTTAAAGGTTTATATTAAGGTTCACAAATATTGTGCTTATGTTGGTGCAGACAATTTTTCTGTCCGCATTTGTCCGGTCCCTGACAACAAGAGGTCTGGAACAACGGAGTAAAATAACGTTGCAGCTTTTTTTGTTGATCTGTGTTGCATAATGTCTTTACCGATAGATAAAAACGGCCTGTTTCGTCTTTCAATGCCTGATGCAGATCTCCGATATCCCGGGCAATGCGATGTAGTTTCAGGGTATCCGAATAGCTTTGTCCCAGTTCATAAAACATCTCTTTTTTCTGTGCGTTGAGTTGTGTAATAATATGACAGACACGTTGGCGGAATTGATGATTTATGATTCTGAAATCACTTCGTTGTTGTTTGCTGAAGTCCATATTTTTGACAAAACATTGTCCGTTGATCGGTGTTGCCTCTTCGTCAATAACAATCGTATCCCGGGCGGCAGAGGAACACTGGCGGGTAATAAGAATACTGCCGATCGTGGAAATGTTTAAAACGATCAGTATCAGGATAAGCCAGTTTTTCCAGTATTTTTTAATAATATTATTCATGTTCCACTTCGTATAGAGCCAGATTTTCAATCTGTGCGTCGTTGATGTTCCAACCGTCGAAAGTCGCTTTCGGATAACTTTTTCCGATTTGGATACCCAGCATAACGGTTATAACTACACTTGCCGCAATGGCTGTTGCCTGAATCCACCACATCTTATTCCGGGTACAGATATGGTTTTCTGTGTCCAATACATCGGCCATAATCCGCTCGGTTAATGAAACCGACGGTTTTACGGATATTTCCTGATGTATAAATTCCTCTACTGATAACTTTCTCTTCATTTCAGACGCAATTACATATTATTAGATACGCTTCGGAGAAAAATCCTATGGCTGTTTTAATTTTTTTTGCAAATTTATTTTAGCCCGTTGGAGCAATTGTTCGACAGCTCCTTCGCTGATTTCCATAATCCGGGCAATTTCTTTCTGGGGGATTTCATCGTATTTGCTCAATGTAAAAGCAATGTGCTGTTTTTCCGGAAGACTGTCGATGGCATTGCGGATTAATTCTTCCGATTGTTTGGAAATAACTGTTTCTTCCGGATTTTTATCTTCACTGCAAATGTATAATGCCCGTTGTAATAAATCTTCCGTTCGTTGTAGCAAATTTTTCTTTTGCGCCCGTTTGATCTGACGCAGACAGCAATTGACCGCAATTCGGTAGAGCCAGGTCGAGAATTCCGATTCGCCCCGGAAATTGTGAAGAGAACGGTAGGCACAGATAAAAGTTTCCTGACTGATGTCTTCTGCGTCTTCCCGGTCATGTACGAAGCCCATGGCTGTACGGAAAACCGTTTCCTGGTACTTTTCTACCAGAAACCGGAAATCCTGCGGGTATCCGTTAAGAATCCGATCGATTATTTCTTTATCGCACATCTTCCAGCGTTGTTCTCTATTAGACGGCTAAAGATGGAAATTCTTGCGGAAAGAAACAAATTCATAAAGAATTTTAGATTTGGGATTCAGTTGTCCCGCAGATTTCATTATTTATGATTGTGTCGTAATTCGATCCGTTATTTACAGAGGACCGGTTTTGTGCGTTCATAATCATAAACATGAAATCTGCAGGCGTACTAAAAAGCATAAGCCGATCTATTCACTTTTCAAGGTTTCTGCCGGTCGTGCACGGATGCCTCGTTGGCTTTTTAAAAGTACAGTGAGAAGGATAACGATAAAAGTTAAAGCAGCTCCTCCCAAAAATATCCATATACTTAACGGTAACCGGTAAATAAATTCTTCCAGCCACAGGCTTCCGATAAAATAAGCTCCTGTTAAGGCAAAAGGGATGGACAGCAGAGCCAGTAAGCTGATGTTCCGCAGCAAGAGCAAGGTAATGGAAGTGACGGAAGCGCCGTTTACTTTGCGAATGGCTATTTCTTTGGTTCGCCGCGACACCTCGTCGCCTGTAAAGCCGAACAAGCCCAATATGGCAATGATGATGGCCATAGAGGAAAAGATCAGTACGCTCGTACACATATCCTTATCGCTTTCGTAACCGGCCCGGAATACATGAGGATAATAGTAAAGATTAAGATCGGGTTGATTGCTTATTTTCCGGATTCTGGTCATCAATTCTTTCATTTGCTGGCGGTCAGCTTGTTCCATTCTCATCAGGAGATAATAACTGCGGGTTGTGTCCGGTTCCTGAAGACGGAAAATCGTCAGGGGTTCTTGGTAGGCGTAGAGGGAAAGTACGTGAAAGTTCCGACAGGTTCCGCAAGGGGTAATGGGCCGTTTTCCCACGACTAATCCGGTAGCATTTGTCCCGGCAATTTCCAGTTTTTCCCGGAATTTTTCATTTACCCAAACGTTGTCTTTCCCTCCTGTAAAAGCTATCGAATCACCATCCAGTATGGGGATTTGTAATGTGGAAAAAAAATCTTCGTCGGTATGGATAACACAACTTTGGAACAGGCCCTGGCCGTTCGGGTCGGAAACTGTCGCACTGACAGGCCAGAGAGGAAGGTTGCTTGAAAATGTGACGTTGCTGATAAAAGGAAGACGTTTCACTTCGTCTTTGACGGAGGCGAGGGAAGGGTATGGGGAACCGCAATACATTTGGGTGTAATAGAGATTTTCCATTGTATATCCCATGTCTTTATTCATCATTGTTTTGTATTGACCGTTGAAGATGATGAGTAAGGTGAGTAGCAGGCAGGCGGAGAAAAATTGTATCCAAAGCAGAATGTATTTCCAGAAACGACGTCCGTGTGATACTTGCCGAAAGATTTGCAGGACGGGGACGGAAGCAAATAAACGGGCAGGCAATACTCCTGTGAGGATAATCATAAAGACAAAGAAGAAGGCGACAGTGATCAGTACCCGGGTATTGAACAGGCTGGCATATTCGTTATACATGATGTTTTCGAAAAACGGCTTGAAAGCAATCAGTTCTCCCAGAGCCAATAGTCCTGAGATAATGATCAGAATGACGGTTTCCATGAAAAACATCGTGAAAATATTCGATGTACTGGCTCCGTTGATTTTATGGATGCCGATCTCTTTGGTTTTTTGAATCAGGGATGAAACGGAAATCAGAATATAATTGAGAGCCGATATCAGTACGATGATGGAACCCATGATTCCGACCAGGGTAATGTAGGTATATCCCCAGCCGTATTTCAGATGAAGGTCTCGTAGCGGCTGCAATGTGTAGGAGTAATGATGTTCTTCCGACTGATGGGGATCGGCAATGGCCTGGATTTGCCGGGTGACCTTATCCGGGTCGGTTCCCGGGGTCAGAAGGATATAGCCCTTATATTCGGGTTTGTCTGTCCATTGGTTATCATTCGTTTGGATGAGCGGATGAATGGCATGTATGTTCATCAGGTGGCCGTTACGGGGAAAGTTTTCAAATATGCCGGCTACGGTAATCAGTTTGTTACCGTATTTTACTTCTTTACCTAACGGATCTTCGTTTCCGAAGATGATTGCAGCTAGTTTGTCGGAGATAAAAAATTTGTCGGCATATTGGAGGTCTCTCGGATCGCCTGATAGTAAACGGTAAGAAAAGAGCCGGAAAAACGATGTATCGGCTCGCAGGGCATCACCTCCCTGAAAGCGCTGTTTTTTATATATATAATTGGGGTAAATGCGTTCTTGTATGCAGGTCGTCAATTCTATTTCCGGTATTTCCCGTTTAGCTTCGTTGGCGAGTGTAAGCGGAATATTTGTATTTCCTTCTGTAGTACCTATCCGATATATCCGGTCGGCATAACGGTGAAAACTGTCGTAATCCGTTTCGAAAGCACAATAGCTGAAAGACAGGATACCGACCGATAAACCGATGGCCAGCGAAATAATTTTCGTAAACGTATTTCCTTTAAACCGGAGTAAGTCACGTAAGATATAAGAAAGTTTTTTCATGTCTTTGGATATTTAGAAGCTTGTAATTTTTATTTCGGTTTATTGCGTAAACGGGTTATTGACGGCGGTTTGTCTTTATTTATGCCATCGGGATAAAAGTAAGGTATAAAGAGAAGAAATACTATAGGACATCCGGACATAGAGTCAGGACAGGTTATTTTGACTGTAATGATAATCAGTGTATTATGTAGCGTAAATCCGGACAGGAGGGTTTTCGGTTAAAACAATCCGGTATTCAGCAACGTTTTTTCCGGAGTTCGGTAATCAGGCTGTCGAAGAATTTTTTTATATCCTGCGTTTTGGCCAATCCCAGTTTTTGCCGGAGGCGGGTACGCCGTTTGTAAATGGAATCGTTGTTGATGTCCCAAAGGATTGCCAGCTCATCGGTTTCGAATCCGGCACATATCAAGGCACAGTAACGAAGATTTTCTTCGGTCAGTTCCGGGTAAGTTTTTTGTAGATGATCGATGATACCGTTTCCCATGATGTTTACTCCTTCTTTCAATAAGATCCAGTCGGCAGGGGAAAAAGAGTCCGTAGAAACCATCCGGGAAAATTTGTCCTTGAGTTTTTCCAGATTATTTCCGTATTTCCGGGAGAGTTCGACAAATTCTTTGATCATTTCTACCCGGAGGCGGAAAAATTCTTTCAGTTTGTTGTCTTTTTCATCCAGTTCCCGGAGCAGTTTTTCTTTCAGTTCTTCTTCTGCCCTTTGCAATCGTTCGATGAACAACTGGCTTTCAAACAATTCCCTGCGTCGGCGGTTGGTACGATGACGGGCTAATCCCAAAATGAACAGGAGAAGAAAAACAGATCCGACACAGAAGAAGCGCCATACGTTTAATTGTTTTTGTAAGCGTATATTTTTATTGCGTATGTTTTCATAGCGATATTTCCATTGCCATTCTTCTGTCTTGTTTTTTCCCAATAAGGCATATAATTGGAATTGTTTTTGATCTAATTTATCCCGGAGAAAAGAGTCGTCCTCGCACGGGAGGGCATCTCCCGCATACGTATAAGCCAGTAATGCTTTTTGAAATAGCTTTTTATCTTCGTAGTAAAGTCCCAGGTAGTAATAAGTACGGGCCAGTTCCGGAGAGATTTCGTCGTTTTTGTAATAACGGAGTGCTGTTTGGATAAGAGTGTCGGAAAGAAATGTTTTTTGGGTCAGATATTGGTTGTCGGCTTTGCTTAAGGCTTCTTTTGCCGGTCTTTTCCGGTTAAACCGATCTACCATTATTTGTAATGAGGATTTTTTTTTAATATGTTGTTCGTTTCCGATATCTTCGGGCTGTACACAACCGAAAAGCAAAAGTCCGAGAAGCAGGGAAATGATAATTTTCATTCGTGGAAATTGTTTTTTACAAATTCAATTTTAGCACTCAACAAAAATATTTAAAAAAGTATAGAATTAAAATGAAGACAGCGAATTTCGCAAGAAACGATGTTGACGACGTAAAAGAATTTAAAAATAGGTTGTCTATATTTTAGACATAGTTGTCTATATTTTAGACACTTTAACACTGGGGTTTTTAAGTAATTTATTGATTATAAGTAGGTTATTCCGACGGCATGTTTTTTGATTTAATGATCTTGATAAATAAAGGAATCCGTTTGACTTCTAACAAATCCGGAAATGAAAGTGATCCAATTGAAAATGATGTTTCGCGGGTGGATGCGGAATAAAGTGTACACCGTGATTTCTATTTTGAGTTTGACGGTAGGACTGGTATGTAGTGTATTGATGGCCGGTTTGGTAACAAACGAGTATCGGATTGCAAATGTCATTTCGGATAATGACCAATGGTATTCCTTTAAGTCGAAGAGCGAGTTTTACGGAGACAGCGAGCGTGAAATTTTTGGATCTATCGGGACCGGAAGTGTCGGCGGACTTTTACAGAGTCGTTTTCCGGAAGTGACCGATTTTTGTGTATTTCACAGTTGTGTTGCCAAAATAAATAAGGAAGGACGTACGGTTTCGGTGAACGGTTTTTTCGAAGTGACGGCCAATATGGAAAAACTATGTAAACCCCGCTTGTTGGGAGGGGATTTACGCCAGACTTTATCCAGGCCGGGAGAGATTGCAGTGACCCGTTCATTTGCCTTGGGTATTTTCGGCCGGGATAACGTAATCGGAGAGCGACTTCGTTTTGATATATCAAAAGCCGTGCGTGTCGCTAACGGATTGTATACTGAATTTTTTGATGAGACTTATACGATAACAGCTGTCATTGACGATTCGGAAAGAGGATTTTTTAATTATAAAATATTAAAGGGATTGCCGGAAAAGGAAATCGATGTAAATTTAAAAAGTTGGCAGGGTTTTTATTATACGTTTGTTCAGTTGGACAAGGATGTGACGGGAAAGGCTTTTGAAAAAAAGATGCGGGCTGATTCTGCTTTTCATGAATTGAGCTTAGTACCTTTAAAAGAGATTTATTTTACTCCGGGTTCAGGTAATGACGATGATCTGACATTGAGTCGGAGTCCGATGCTGATGTATGTCGGAATCAGTATAGCACTGGCTGTATTGATTATTGCCTGTTTTAATTATATTAATCTCGGAATGACGCGGACTTTGCAGCGTTTACGTAATACCGGGCAACAGATGATATTCGGGGCATCGAAGCAACAAATGCGGATGCATCTGATGACAGAGACGGGAGTACAGGTTTTTCTGGCATTGGGCATAGCTTTACTGCTGATTTGGAAATTATTGCCCCGGTTCAATGCTCTGTTTGAGTCCCGTTTGATTATGCCGGATTTTTTTTCCGGGATTACGCTTTGGTTATTGTTGGTTATCCTGCTTTTCATGATTTTATTTCCTTCGTTGTATATTTTTTCGCGTTTGGGAGAAGAGCACCTAAGTCGGATACTGAAACAGGAATACAGCCGTAGGCCGCGTTTGGTGACGAGTATGGTGGTTGCCCAGTTTGCCGTATCGATTGTATTGTTGTTATTTGTCGTAAATGTTCACCGGCAAATGGATTTTATTGCACATAATCGTCCGGGAGCGGAAAGTATTTTATTATTGGATGAGGGAGAAAGTGCAGATGAGCAGGCGTGGAACGTATTCTGTGAAAAACTGAATACGATTCCTGAAATAGAGAAAATGACCAAAGGATCGGGTTTGGCGGAAGGGGCTGTTTCCAATAACGACTGGTTTGTAAGTATAATTAATTGTGATGAGAATTATTTCGATTTTTATAATCTGCAGTTTATAGCAGGTGGCCCTTTTACAGCTCATTCTCCTAAAGGTTCGGTTGTTGTGAACGAGATGTTTGTAAAAAAATGGAATTTAAAAGAACCGGTAGGTTATAATTTTGATTTCAACGGAGAAAATCGTACGATTTGTGGGGTAGTGCATGATTTCATTATCGAGGATCTTACCCGGGCGATTACTCCTTTAATGATCATTCCGGAGTATGCCTGGATTTCGGTCGTAAAGGTTGCTCCTGAAAATCAGAAAGCTGCTATCGGTAAAATGGTGGCCCTTTGGAAAGAAGTGGCTCCGGACCAACCTTTATTTAGCTGGGAAACAATGTCGGATGCTTATCTGGCTTTTCATCGTGACGAACAGAAGATGATGCAGATGGTATCGGTTTTTGCCTGGATCAGTTTGATTTTGACTTGTCTGGGACTGTTCGGATTGGCCTGGTACTCGGTGGAAAACCGGATGAAAGAAATTGCTTTACGTAAAGTAAGCGGAGCGACCGAGTCGCAGGTGGTCGGTTTGTTGTGCAATCGCTTTATGAAATGGATTATGATTGCTTTTTTAATTGCTTTACCTATCGCGTTTTATTTTACGCAGGAATGGATCAAACATTTTATTTACCGGCAGGAAGCAACAGTGTGGCATTACATAGGAGTAGGTGTTTTTGCTCTGGGAATAGGAGTCTTGACTGTGATCTGGCAATCCTGGCGGGCAGCGGTACGTAATCCTGTGGATACCTTAAAAAGGGAGTGACGGAACTAAACAAGCCATTCTGTTTTATCAGGATGAAATTTGAACAGGGACCGGTATAGGCGGGGACTTAGAATAAAATGAGTTTAGTTGTTTTTAATAGAATAAAATATGTTTCGGGAATTTTTAGCAACGTTAAAACGGAATAAGATGGCGTTTGTACTGAATGTCGTCGGTTTGTCCGTTGCTTTTACGGTATTGACTGTAATTGCTTTTCAGGTGATTTACGAGTTTAGTTACGACGGTTCTTATAAGGACAAAGAACGGATTTTTCTTCTGGAGTACTACGACAAGGTGGCAACTGATTACAGTGCCAATATTTGCGTGCCCGTTGTAGAGAGTATCGGAAAGAATATTCCCGGTATTGAGGCTTATTGTGCTACCTGGCAGGGATGGGATCAGGCCGTGAGTGTGGAAGATGCTCAGGGAAATAAAGTGGAGTATCAGGAGCCTTTTTGCCAGGTGACGCCCGGTTTCTTCGATGTGTTCTCTCCGGAGATTATAGCAGGAGATCCGAAGACCTGTCTGGAAGGAGATTATTCCATTGCTTTGTCGGAAAGTGTCGCAAAGAAATTTTTCGGGAAGGAATCGGCTTTGGGAAAAACAATGAATATAGGGAAGACTCCGGTTACCGTGACCTTGGTATATAAAGATTTTCCCAAAAACAGTTCGGTGAAAAACGGTGTTTTATATCGCTTGAAAGACGAAACATGGTCTGAATGGTCCTATGTCCCTTATTTTAAGTTGACATCAGGTGTTTCGGCCGAAGATGTAGCTGAAAAGATAAGTAAACTGGATATGCCCGGGATGGATAAGGAAGATTTGGTGGAATTTCAGGAGCGAATGGATTTTTATCTGACTCCGGTAAAAGATATTTACTTTAAATCCAAATCCGACGGTAGTTTTGCTAAAGGGAACCTGAATACGACTTTATGCCTGATTGCCATTGCCCTTTTGATTATCGGGATTGCCTATGTGAATTTTATTAATTTCTCGACGGCTTTAGCCCCTATCCGTATTAAACGGATCAATACCCAGAAGGTAATGGGGGCAATGCCCGGACAATTGCGGCGGGGAATCGCATTTGAGTCTATATTGCTTTCCTGTCTGGCTTTCGGATTATCGTTTATCTGGACGATTTTATTTATCGCTTCTCCGGCTGCGGATTTTTTCACCGCAGACCTGGCTTTGGGGGCGAATGTGGGTATTTTGCTGACGATTGCCGGAGTCGCGATTTTGCTGGGGCTTTTGGCGGGACTTTATCCGGCATTTTATATGACGTCTTTTCCTCCGGCTCTCGTATTAAAAGGAACTTTTGCACTGACACCTAAAGGGATCCGGTTGAGGAATTCCCTATTGCTGTTTCAGTTTATTACGACTGTCGTTTTGATTACGGTGGCTATCTTTATCAAATTGCAGCACACCTATATGCAAAATATGAATCTGGGTTTTGACCGGGAAAATATCGTATATGTGCCTTTGAACGGAGAGTTGAAGAAGCAGTTGAATGCTTTTGAGAATGAATTGAAAACCCGTCCGGAGATTATAGATTATACGACCACCCGTTTCCTGCCCGGACAGGTCGGTATGGGATGGGGCCGGGAATTTAACGGACAGCGGGTTCAATTTTATGCCTGGCCGGTGGCTCATAATTTTCTCCGTTTTTTCAATATCAAGATTGCTGACGGAGTCGATTTCTTTGCCCACAATGAAAAAGGGATGAATAAAATCATCTTTAACCGGAAATTTGTGGATAAATTCGAAATGAAAGATATTATTGGAAAAGAAATAGGTTGTTTTAAAAATATGGGGCAGGTTGTCGGCGTAGCTGAAAATATTAATTTCAGGTCCGTACGGGAGGAGATCGAACCGATGGCCTTTGTTTGCGGAGATGATCAGGGAATCGAATATGCTTTGATCAAGGTGAGTGGTACTTATTTGCCGGCGACAATGGATTATATCCGGAAAACGTATCGTCAGTTTTCAGCGGCCGACGGAGATGTTAAATTTTTGGATGAAAAGATGAATCAGCTCTATCAGAAGGAAGAGAATCTGGCGAAGCTGATTTCCATATTCGGCTCGATTACAATTCTTATTTCTTTAATGGGGATATACGGTTTGATTTTATTCAATGCCCGTTTTAAAATGAAAGAGATCGGTATTCGTAAAGTAAACGGTGCTACGGAGGGGGAAATGATTATTTTCCTGAATAAAAGCTTTTTGAAGTTGATTGTCGCAGCCTTTGTTGTGGCAGTACCGATTGCCTGGTATATCGTGCGGGAATGGCTGGCCGGATTTCCTTACCGGACGACTATTTATTGGTGGGTGTTTCTGGTGGCAGGGCTGGCGACTCTGTTGATAACGATACTGACGGTTAGCTATCAGAGTTGGAAAGCTGCCATTGTTAATCCTGTCGAGACTTTGAAAAACGAATAAGTTTTAATTTTAGATTTACGATTGAGATACAGGCAATGACTTACAGAGTCATGAAGTTACAAAAAGAATATTTTGGTTTATGATTTTTGGCTGGAAATTGAATCCACAAGGTTGGATTGAAAGGTATGGTGGACTTACGTTTGTGATTTTTGACGGGGTATTTTAGCCGGATCATAAAATGGATTTTAGATTTTAAATTGAATGAGATACATCAGACCGGATTTCTTGTGGTAAGTTTGTTGACTTATTTTATATTTTCGGAGACTCTTTGAGTGCAGGTGGTTAAAGTATTAAAGGTATAATTAATTTTGAACAGTTACTTATACAAGGTTCGGATTACAGGATTATCCGGCGGGAAAAAGATGCAGGAGCAGGCTAAATAATACGGAAGCGGTGATGCAGAATATCAGAATGACGAAGGTGTTTTGTTGCATTTTGAGTCTGGTGTTCTTGTTCTGTGGTTTGCTGTATTATTATTCCCGTTTTTCAGGCGGGATATCCGGATTTTGTCGCCATAAACGGGGTCTTTGTCTATTTTTCCCGGACATGATTTATCGTTTCCGGTGTTTGCCGTGTATTTTCCGGCATTCTTTATCCCGGTGTATCCTGTCGGAAACAGGGTCTGCCAAGTTCATGGTGTTTCTTCGGGTAATAAATATTCTTATTTAAAAATCAAACAATGAAATGATTCCTTTGTCCGGAATGTTTAAAAATATGTCGTAGCGGACGTTTTTTGTGAAAGGATGGTATAAAGTTTTCTTAAAATTGTATTTGGATAAAAAAAATAAAATAATGTTAGTAATTTAACTCCCATTAATTATTAGAATACTGTCGAGCGATGAAAAAGATTTTTATATGTATTGCATTTTTATGGACCGGGTTGTTTGGGGGAATGGCCCAGCAATGTTTACCGGAATTAACAGCTTTTAAAATTAAAAATGAAGCCTTCCGGAATTCACAATTGGAGGACATGGCCGTGTGGATGACCGATTTTATGGGGCCTCGTTTGGTTGCTTCTAAATTATATGATCGGGCGGTGAAACTGACGATGGAAAAAATGAAGGCGTTGGGACTGGAGAATGTCCGGGTTGAAGTAGCAATGGATTTTTTAAAGGGAGGCTGGGATAATCAAAGGACTTATGCGGCGATGACAACGCCCTATTATTGTAATTTTGCTGCCAATCCGAAGGCCTGGACGGGGAGTACTCCGGGGCCCGTAAAAGGAGAAGTGGTATTACTGCAAGTCAAAAAACCGAAAGACATTGAAAATTACAGGGGAAAACTAGCCGGGAAAATTGTGTTGATGCCGATTGTAAAGGAATATAAATTAACATTCGAACCGACAGCCAAACGTTATACGGAAGAAGAGTTGAAAACTTTGGAACAAGATCCCCGTCCGCAATCCCGGCGTAGAGTTACGCAGTTGACGACCGGAGGAACGAATTTGCTGGAGTTGATGGCAAAATTACTGAAAACGGAAAAACCTGCCGTCATTGTACATGGGGCAGGTAATTTGAATGTTCCTCATTCTTTGGGAATCGGTTATAAATCGGGAGAGCCGGAACCGACGCCGGAATTGGTGTTGCCTGTAGAGGCACACAGTCGTATGGTCCGTCTGGTGGAACGGGGAACGCCGGTGGAAATGGAAATTGATATTCAGAATGAGTTCAATAATCACCTGACGGTAGATAATGTGATTGCTGAAATTCCGGGTAAGGATCCGGAATTGAAAAATGAAATCGTATTGATCGGCGGACATTTGGATTCCTGGCATGCCGGGACAGGAGCAGCAGATAATGCTTCGGGCTGTATGGTAATGCTCGAGGCTCTGCGGATTCTGAAAGCGTTGGATGTTCAGCCCAGGCGTACGATACGGGTTGCTTTGTGGGGAGGAGAGGAACAGGGAATGATGGGTTCGCGGGGATATGTTCAGAAATACATTTACGATGTCAAAGCTAAAGAGAAAAAAGACGAATTCGATCGTTTGGTTCTTTACTTGAATATGGATAACGGCTCCGGTCGGTTCCGGGGAATTTATTTGCAGGAAAACGATATGGCTGCGCCTTATTTTGCTGCCTGGATGAAGCCGGTGGAAGCTTTGGGATTCACGACGCTTTCTCCCCGTAATAATTATGGTACGGATCATACTTCTTTTGACCGGTTCGGTATACCGGCATTCCAGTTTATTCAGGACGGACTTGATTATTCAACCGGGTATCACCGGCCGACAGATACTTATGAGCGTTTGGTTATAGATGATTTGAAATACAATGCTGCTATGATAGCTTGGTTTACCTTGTGTGCCGCTATGGATGATACGAGAATTCCGTCTAAGCCGGTGGAATTGAGATAGGTAGATCTGCTTCCGGGAGGTAAATAAGGAGGTGTCTGTAGGGTATTTCTGACTTTTAGTTTGACATGAATAATCAGGGTAAGCTGAATAGATGTATTTTAAATTTTAACGATGTCTGTTCAGGATAGATTGTAAAATATGAACTTCTGTAAGTCAATGAATTTAGAGGGTAATAAATCGTTCAAATCCATTTTATGAAAAATGTATTTTGGAACTTGTTCGGCTGTTTGCTTCTGGTCGGTTGTACTCAGGTATCGTCCGATTTAGCCGTTCCCGGAGTGAGTAAAAAATTGGCAGAACACCGGAAAATTACGGTATCTGATTTAAAATATGATCTAAAATTTGTAATTCCGGGGCATAGAAATAATTCGGTAGAGGGAGAAGTCGGAATTTCTTTCAGACTGCCTCAAAAGGAAGATGTGATCCTGGATTTTCGGGAAGATGCGGAGAAGATTCGTGAAGTAAAGGTAAACGGTGTCTCTTCGGCTTATCGTTTTGAAAACGAACATTTACTTATTCCGGCACAGGAAACGGTTGCCGGAGAGAATCGGTTTTCGATAATTTTTAGAGCCGGCGATCAATCGCTGAACCGCAATGAAGATTACCTGTATACGCTTTTGGTGCCCGATCGGGCACGGACGTTGTTTCCTTGTTTTGATCAACCGGATTTAAAGGCCCGATTTACGTTGTCCTTGGAGGTTCCGTCCGGCTGGGAGGCAGTTTCTAATGCCCCGCTTAAGGAGAGCATGGAGAAAAATGGACGGATGAAAATCGTCTTTGCAGAGACGGAACCTTTAAGTACGTATCTGTTTTCTTTTGTTACCGGAAATTTTCAGCGGGAATCTTTTGCGGAAGAAGGGCGCCATATTTCGGTATATCACCGGGAGACGGAACTTCAAAAGCAGAAACAATTACCGGAAATTGCCCGGCAGGTGTTTGCAGCTTTAAAATGGATGGAAGCCTATACTGCTATTCCTTATCCTTTTGCAAAATACGATTTGGTTATTTTGCCGGGTTTTCAATTCGGAGGAATGGAACATACCGGTGCCACATTGTATAATGATAAGCGTATGTTTTTACCGGAACACCCTACTGTGAACGAAGAATTGGGACGTGCCGAGCTGATTGCCCACGAAACGGCTCATATGTGGTTCGGGGATTATGTGACGATGAAATGGTTCGACGATGTCTGGACGAAAGAAGTATTTGCTAATTATTTTGCCGCCCGGATGGTAGAACCACTTTTCCCTGCTGTTAATCATAAATTGAGTGCTTTGAAAGGGTTTTATCCGGCGGCTTATTCCGAAGATCGGACAGCCGGAAGTAATGCCATTAAGCAAGAACTCGGTAATCTGAATAATGCCGGATTGATTTACGGACAAATCGTTTATAATAAGGCCCCGGTTGTGATGCAAATGTTGGTTGAACGGATGGGAGAAGAACGGTTTCGGGAAGGAATAAGGAATTATTTGAAGTCTTATGCTTATTCCAACGCTGATTGGGGAAATCTGATTCAGATTCTGGACCGTTATACGCCGGAAGATCTGACAACCTGGAGCCGTGTGTGGGTGAATGAAAAAGGAATGCCGGAAATAGCCGTAAAACGTGAAAAAGAACAAGTTTGGTTGATGCAAAAAGATCCTTTCGGACGGGATATATGTTGGCCGCAACATGTCGGAATTTTGTTGGTGAAAGGGGATTCTTCCCGGATTCTGGACGTGAATCTGAATGAGCGGATGACAAAACTTTCCGGTGTAGATGATGTGGATTATATTCTTCCCGGCTATGCGGGGAAAGGCTACGGTTATTTTAGGCCGGATACAGCGAGCTTAAAATGGTGTCTGGGTCATATCAGGGAGTTTACCGATCCGCTAGTCCGTATGTCGGCGGTCATGATTCTGAACGAGAATAGGATTCAGGGACAGGTGCAGCCTGCTGATTTTCTCAATGCTCTTTTGACCTGTTTGCCGTTTGAAGAGAATCCGTTATTGTATTCTTCTTTGGTATCCTATGTCGTTTCTACTGTCCGGAATTCTGTCGTGTCTGAAAAAGATATAAGGCGGACGGAGGAGGTGTTGCTGGGATTGAGTCGGAAAGGAGAGCAGGGGGAACAGCGATTGGGAGCATTCCGGGCTTTGTTGAATATTTTCCGGACTCCGGAATGTACGGCAGAAGTGTACAGAATATGGGAAAAACAAAAGCCTTTCGAAGCTTTATTGTTGAGTGAGGCGGATTATCGGAAAATGGCTTATGAATTGGCCGTGCGTTTGCCTGAAAAAGCAAGAGAAATTATTGCCGTACAGGAAAATCGTATCACAAATCCCGATCGGCAAAGAGAGTTTCAATACATCGCCCGGGCTGTGAATCCCGAAGAAACGGTCCGGGATTCCTTATTCCGTTCACTACTGAAAGCGGAGAATAGAAGAATAGAGCCGTGGACTTGTTCTGTCCTTCGTTATTTGAATCATCCTTTACGCCAAAAGCAAGCCTTGAAGTATATTCGTCCTTCTTTGGAAATTTTACAGGAGATACAACGAACCGGAGATATTTTCTTTCCGAAAAACTGGGTATCTTCTTGTTTGGATGGGCATAGGTCCATACAGGCAGCGGATTCCGTCAGAATATTTTTGGAAGAGCATCCGGATTATCCTTCTCTTTTGAAAAATAAGATTTTACAAAGTGCCGATCCGCTCTTCCGGTTTGCTAATAGGCAGGCGAATTGATGTTACGGCTGCAAATGTAGAGGATTTACGATTTTTGATTTTTGATTTTTGATTTACGATTTACGGTTGAGGGTACAGGTTGCCCTTTGAAAGATTTATGATTTTTGATTCATCATGCAAATCAGCCTGTTGCGAATGACGGATGACGTTGCGGTAGGATTGTAAAGCATTAAATGGGTGGAATGATATAAGGTTGCAGATCAATTATTTTTAAAGTCCGGTTGAGAAAAAATAGGGCTTTATTTTTCCATACATCGACATAACTATCTATACTTCAATGGTTATAGTATAAATTGATCATATTGTAAACATTATTGATTTGATTTATATGCAAACTTGGTTTATATTTGTATCAGAAAAATAAAAAGAATATAAACCAATAAAAACAGAATATTATGAAGACAATAGATGTAATCGGATTGAATGCACAGAAATCTCAACAGGTAGCGGAAAGTTTAAATCAGTTGTTGGCCAATTTCCAGGTATATTATCAGAATTTGAGAGGTTTCCATTGGAATGTAAAAGGAAACCGTTTTTTCGTTCTCCATGCGAAATTTGAAGAATTGTACAACGATGCAGTAGAAAAAGTAGACGAGCTGGCAGAAAGAATATTGACGCTGGGCCATACCCCTTTGCATTCTTATGCAGCATATGCCCGGGTAGCTTCTTTGAAGGCCGTTGAAAATGTATCGGATGGAGATGCTTGTTTGCAGGCTGTATTGAATGACCTGGCTGTATTGATCAGGCAAGAACGTGAGATTATCGCTTTGGCATCAGAAGCCGGTGACGATGGTACGCAGGATCTTTTAACTCCTTATATTTCGCAGCAGGAAAAGTTAGTATGGATGCTCTGTGCTTATTTAAACAAATAAGTAATAACAAAAGGGTTAGAGTAGAACCGGGGAGATCAATTCTTCCCGGTTTCTTTTTCTATATCTGCTTTGGATTTACTTTGGGTAACCAGATATACACCGATAAATACCAGTATGGCTGCGGCGGGTTTGTCCCAACTGAAAACATCCTGTCCTATGATAATTGCGACCGTAGACGCAATCAACGGCTGGGCGTTGTTATACATGCTGACGGTTGTCGGACGGATGCGTTTTAAAGCAAGGGGTACCAGGAAATAAGCAATTCCCGTTGCCATAATGGCGATATAGGCAAGCCGCCAAAGGACATCGTTGGGTGCTGCTGCAGTAAAGGCCGGGGCATTTATCAGGTTTTGAAAACCCAGTGGCAGGGATATCAGAGCGGAGAAAAGAAACATCCATTTCATCAACGTAATGGGCTTGTAACGTAAAGAGACTGTGCGGGTAATGATCAGATAGAGCGCATATGTGATGACATTGACAACAGCCAGTAGATTTCCGAGCATATTATTGGATCCGTTGTTTGCCGGGGAGGAATGTAAGATAATCAGTAAGGCTCCGGCAGCACCGATAAAAACGCCCGCTGCCTTTTTGAACGTGATGGGTTCCTTTAGCCAGAAAGCAGCCATTATCATGACAGCGACCGGAGTCATGGCAGCAATCAGTGAGATATTTACCGGGGAGGTATATTGCAGGGCAACGGCGAAAGAAAGCTGTGCACCGACTAAACCGAATAAGGCACCGAAAAAGATGACAACCAAATCTTTTTTGGAAACTTTTTCCTGCTTGAAAAACGAAGCGATGATCCAGAAAATAACAGTTGCAAACGACATGCGTAAACAGGTCAGAGCTGTTGGCGATATCCATGTCGGGACAAGACTTTTGGCCGTCGGCGTATTCAGACCGAATATCAGGTTGGTGCAAAGGATAGCGATATGTCCTTGCCACTTTTCTTTTGTCATAGGGATCGTTTTTATGCCCGGACTCGATAGCCGGACTCCATATTGCAAAAATAGAACTTTAATTTGAAATGCAGGGATATAAGAAGGGGAGATATTGAATTGTGGATTTTAGATGGGGAGTATAAGGCGGGGATGGAGGGTATTTTTAATTTACGATTTACGATTTATGATTTATGATTTTTGATTGGACAGGGTGGTCCTGCTGCAAATTCATGGCGGCAGAATGATGAATTGTATAATGTGATTTGAAATCAATTTAAAAGGTTCCGGAACATAAACTGTAAAAAAAGCAGACAATATATGTCTATTTTTTTTACAGTTTGCTATAAAATGATTGTGTTTATATTGTTGATAACCAGTGTTTTGTTATTTTGGCACGGAAATAGCTATACCTTTTGCGGAGAGATGTAAAAAACTTTAAAGAATAAATATATGTTACGAATAGAAAATCTGAGTAAAGTCTTCCGTACAGAGGAAGTTGAAACGACGGCTTTGAATAGTGTTTCATTACATATCAAAGAAGGTGAATTTGTCGCTATTATGGGCCCATCCGGATGCGGTAAATCAACTTTATTGAATATTATCGGCTTGTTGGACAACCCGACTTCCGGACAATATTATTTTGACGGAAAAGAGGTCGGAGCTTTAAAGGAAAGACAACGTACGATGGTGCGTAAAGGAAATATCGGTTTTGTGTTCCAAAGCTTTAACCTGATTGATGAATTGAATGTATATGAAAATATTGAATTGCCTTTGATTTACCTCAAACTGAAAGCTTCCGAAAGGAAAGAGAAAGTAAATCAGATTCTGGATCGGATGAAAATCAGCCATCGGGCAAAACATTTCCCGCAGCAATTATCCGGAGGTCAGCAACAGCGTGTCGCTATTGCCCGTGCAGTGGTGGCCGGACCGAAATTAATTCTGGCGGATGAGCCGACCGGTAATCTGGACTCCAAGAACGGTATGGAAGTAATGAATTTGTTGACGGAGTTAAATAAAGAGGGAACAACCATCGTGATGGTGACCCACTCCCAGCATGACGCTTCTTTCACTCACAGGGTGATCAATCTGTTCGACGGACAGGTCGTAACTGAAAAACCTAACCTATAAACAAGTTTCTCATAATTTTGACTGGAAAGAGCCGCTCTTGAAAAGGGCGGCTTTTTTGTCGGGCTAACGGTTTATGTTGTTTGTAATTTTTGATTCAGGATTCTGGCGTAGTTTGTTTTATATTAATGTTTTACTTACGATTTTCCTTGTAACTTCTCGTCTGTCCATTAAAAATTTTTTGTGGACAGACCTGTACGATTAATCAAAACCCCTAACCCCTAAATCATTAAATCGTAAATCATAAATCATAAATCGTAAATCATAAATACCCTCCATCCCCACCTTATGCTCCCAATCTAAAATTTAAAATCTGCAATTTGAATCAGAGCCTTGTTACGCTTTTTCTTTCTTATATATCCGGTTTACGATAACTGCGATTGCACCGTCGCCGGTGACGTTGGTGGCTGTGCCGAAACTATCCATGGCGATATATAGGGCGATCATTAACCCCTGGGCGGTTTCGTCAAAACCGAGCATGGATTGAAGTACTCCCAAAGCAGCCATAATTGCACCTCCTGGAACACCGGGAGCAGCAACCATAGCGATGCCCAGCATCATGATAAATCCGGCGAATTGGCCGAAATGAATATCCATCCCCGAAACCAACATGATGGCCATGGCACAGGCAACAATTTTCATGGTGCTACCGGATAAGTGGATGGTGGCACACAGGGGAATGACAAAACCTGCTAATTCGGGACGTACTCCGTTTTTGATGGTTTGCTCCAAGGTAACGGGAATCGTTGCTGCGGAAGATTGTGTACCCAAAGCCGTCATGTATGCCGGCAACATGTTCCGGAACAAACGGAAAGGATTGGTTTTTCCTACCGATCCTGCGATGAAGAATTGCAGGAAGAGCAGAATAACGGTCATGACAAAAATGACAATGATAATCTTTACAAATACGCCCATGATTCCGGCTACCTGTCCGGAGGTCGTCATATTCAGAAATATACCGAAAATGTACAGGGGCAAAAGAGGGATGATTATCGAACTGATCACGATATTGATGATGTCTTTGAAATCTTCCATGACATTTTTCAGGCGGTTACCCGGAATGACAGACATACCCAAACCCAGCGTAAATGCTAAAATCAGGGAGGTCATCACTTGCATCAACGGGGGCATATCGATGGTGAAATAAGGGGCGATGGTTTTGACGGCTTCTCCTTCCAGGGGTGTCAATTGTTGGGTTGTATCCAGTAACCAGGGATAAGCCAGACTACAGGAAAAGTATGTGAAAAAACCGGAAAACAGGGTAAAGCAGTATGCAAGCAGTGCCGTAATCAGCAACAACTTACCCGCTCCTTTCCCCAAGTCGGCAATGCCCGGAGCAACTAAACCTAAAATCAATAGCGGGATGATAAATCCCAGAAAATTTCCGAACAAAGAATTTATAGTAACGAAAATGGCCGTCAGCCAATCCGGAAAAAACAGCCCGCATACGATTCCGAGAGCGATAGCAATAATAATCCTCGGAAGTAAACCCAATTTAATCCTCTTCATAAGTTTTTTTTAGGTGAAACGATTAAAGCACCACAATGTTACAATTGTTTTTTCATTTATACAAAGAGAAAATAAGGGTTGTTGGGAAATATTTTTGATATGTAAAAAAAAATATTTTAATTTGCATACCGAAAAGTATAAAGACATGGCTGATTTGAAGGATGAAATAGTAAATAAATCTTTTTTTCAATTTCTGAACAGAGGATATAAAGCCTGTTCTCTCAAGGATTTGGAACATGCAACCGGTTTAACGAAAGGTGCATTCTACTATTATTTCCGGAATAAGGGAGAGATACTGAAAGCGGGCATTGAAAAATATTTATCTGTCAGCGGGGAGTTGGATGAGGCTGAGTTATTACGGATTGGGTCTTTACGGGAATACATCGACATGATCGTAGAGAGGAAAGAACAGAAAGCAGCCAAACTTCAGAAGTTGTTTGATTTCTTTATTATCGAAGTGGCTTTTTTTCAGTTGGTGCTGGAAGTCGGAGGGATATTTCCGGACTATCGGAAGCAAATCGGGGAATTGAACAAAAAGCGCTTATCGCAGTGGGAGTATATGATCTTAAGGGCCAAGCAGCAGGGAGAGATCAAAGCGACCCCGGATACTTCGGTATTGGCGCGTAACCTGATGTCGGTGGCAACCAGTATGCTGAATATCGAATTGGGAACTGAAAATATGCGTTTCGTTTTTTCGGATATGCGTATGCAGTTTGAACAGTATTATATGTTGATAAAACAATGACAAATACCAGGCAACAGATCATAGAGACAGCGTTTCTGTTGTTTCTGAAAAAAGGGTTTAAAGCAGTACGGCTGAATGATATTGAGCGGGCAGCCAGGATCACCCGGGGAACGTTTTATTACCATTTTACCAATAAAGAAGAGGTACTGAAAGAAGGGTTGAATGCTTATTATGCCTTGTTAAATACACAGCGGACGGAAGAATTCGATCGTATTTCTACTTTGCGGGAATATGTTGATCTGACCATCCGGAAACTGACGGAAATAGACAATTATTCTGCCCGTACTTTTAGCAGTGAGATACCGGAAATACTCTGTTTGTCTTTGATTGTAGAGGTGATCGCTCTGTATCCCGAATTGAAGAAGGTTGTACTGGCGGCAAAGATATTGCGTTTATCGAAATTGGAACAATTGATTTTGAATGCCAAGCGGGCAGGGGAATTGAGGGACGATATCGATACGTCGATTTTGGCAAAAAATTTGCTGAATATCAGTGTCGGAGTAATCAATTATCTGATTATGCATCAGGATGTGTCTTATGCCTTGTCGGCAGTACGCTCACAATACGAGCAACTGTATGCGCTGGTTTCTGTAAATTGATTTATTTTACCTTGAACATACCGTAAAGTATAAAAAATAAAGAAACGGGAATATTTAAAAGACGTAAAACAGAGTTAATCCCGCTAAGGCGGTTGAGAGAGTCGGATTCGGGTGGAAAATATAATAAGTAAAAACGGAAAAAATGATAAAAGCAGTTCTCTGTATTTTTTTAGGAGTATTATTTCATAGTTTATCGGCTCAGCAGGTTTTGAATTTGCAGGATTGCCGGAATTTGGCGATAGAGAATAATAAAAAGCTTAAAATTGCCGGAAAAGAACTTGAAGCCAGCCGGGCACAAAAAGCAGAAGCTTTTACAAAATACCTGCCGTCTATCGATGGGGCGGGTATTTACATACGCAATCAGAAAGAGATCAATTTGTTGGAGCATGATGCCTATTTGCCGGTAGGAACGATAAAGGCTGACGGGAGTTGGGGATTACGGGGAGACCAGATACAAATTGTAAATGGAAAGCCGGTACCGAAAGATTATGCCCTTTTACCCAGGGAAGCGATGACTGTCGATGCCCGGAATACGGCATTGTTGCAACTGGGATTGACCCAGCCGGTGTATATGGGAGGGAAAATCAGGGCTTATAACCAATTGGCCGGTTTATCGGAACAGCTTTCCGAGAGTAAATTGGAACAGGAAATGCAAAATGTCATTCAGATGACGGATGAAGCGTATTGGCAGGTCGTTTCTCTCGTTAACCGCAAAAAACTGGCCGATAAATATGTCGAATCATTGCAGAAGTTTACCCGTGATATCGAGGTGATGTATACTACCGGGGTTACGACGAAAGCCGATGTCCTGTCGGTCAAGGTAAAGCTCAACGAGGCGGAGATGCTTCGTTTAAGAGTGGAGGACGGTGTGAGTTTATCCCGTATGCATCTGAATCAGATTTGTGGTTTGCCGACCGATACGGTTTATACGCTGCGGGAAGAAAATATGGAGTTGCAGCCGGATGTTGTGATTCCTGCATTGACACTGGAACAGGTGTATGCCCGGCGGCCTGAGGTTGCCGGTTTGGAGTTGGCGGCCCGTATCTATAAGAAAAAAGAGAAGATCGCTTTGTCGGATTACCTCCCGACGGTAGCGTTAACGGCAAATTACCTGACGATGGCGCCCTCGTTTTTCGACGGTATCAGTACGAAGATGGATGGTATGTGGAGTGTGGGAATCGGGGTAAAGGCACCGATCTTTCATTGGGGTGCTTCCCGGAAAAGTTTACGGAATGCCCGGGCGCAAACGGGAATTATGGAATATAGACTGCAAGAGGCAAAGGAGCAGATCGAGTTACAGGTAAGCCAGGCGGAATTTAAGAGACGGGAGGTAGCCAAGAAGCTGGAAATGGCGGAACATAACCGGCAACGGGCAGAAGAAAACCTGAAGCTTGCCGAAGTGGGATTCAGGGAAGGAACAATTCCGGTGTTGAATGTGCTTGAGGCTCAAACGGCTTGGTTATCTGCTCAATCTGACCGGATTGATGCACAGATCGAAATGAAATTGTGTGAGGTATATTTGTTAAAGGCTTATGGTGTATTGGGAAAGTAGAGCGTACGAAATAGAAAATTACAGAATCGGTAAATATTTAAGCATAAGATACAATGGAAAAACAAGAAAGAAACAAAGTGATCGTGTTGGGTGGGATCGTCGGGTTGATTTTGCTGGTAGCGATTTTCGGCTTTATTTTTTGGGAACCTCAACCGGAGATTATTCAAGGAGAGGCTGAAGCGACAGAAGTGCGTATATCAGGGAAAGTCCCCGGGCGTATCGAGCGTTTTATGGCTTCGGAAGGAGATCGGGTTCAGAAGGGGGATACGCTGGTGATCCTGTGGAGTCCGGATGTACAGGCTAAATTCGAACAGGCCCGGGCTGTAGAAGCGGCAGCTCTGGCGATGAATAAAAAAGTGGACAACGGTTCCCGTTCAGAACAGTTGGCAATGGCTTATCAGAATTGGCAGAAGGCTTTGGCAGCTTTGGATATTGCACAGAAATCGTACGAACGTGTACAGGTTTTGTTTGAAAATGAAGTTGTGTCGGCTCAAAAAAAAGATGAGGCAGAAGCCAACTATAAAGCAATGAAGGCGACGGAACAGGCTGCTCATGCTCAGTATGAAATGGTGAGAAACGGCGCACAGCAGGAAGATAAATTAGCAGCAGAGGCGCAATTGAACCGGGCTAAAGGTGCGGTTGCAGAAGTGGAGTCCTATCTCAACGAGACATTCCTCGTATCTCCTGTTGACGGGGAAATTTCGGAACGTTACCCGAATGTCGGGGAGCTGGTGGGAACCGGAGCTCCGATTATGGACGTTATGGATCCCGACGATATGTGGGTGTCTTTCAATATCCGGGAAGACTTGTTGGGAGATATCCGGATGGGAGAGACGTTTACGGCTGTAATACCGGCTTTGAAAAATAAAGAAATCACCTTAAAAGTGACCTATATGAAAGACCGGGGAAGTTATGCCGCCTGGAGAGCGACCAAAACGACCGGACAGTTTGACGCTAAGACATTCGAAGTAAAGGCTGTTCCTACCGAAAAAGTGGAAGGGCTTCGGCCGGGGATGAGTGTACTGAAAAGTGGAAGTAAACGATAAGCTAAAAATCAGGCGGAATGGTATTGTGGACAATTATGAAACGGGAAATGGTAAGGCTGGCATCGCGCCGGATATACCTCTTTATGATGGTAATCGCTCCGGTATGTTGTTTCCTGTTTTTTGCCGATCTTTTTAAAGAAGGAGTCCCTACGAATTTGCCGATAGCCGTTGTAGACAAAGACAATACTTCGACTTCCCGTTCCTTAACCCGTTCCCTGGATGCTTTCGGACAGACGGAGATTGTGATGCGTACCGGAGATTTTTCAGAAGCCCGGAAGGCGATGCAAAAAGGAGAAATATACGGTATATTTTATATTCCCGAAAATTTCCGGCAGGAAGCTTCTTCCGGAAAAGAGCCGGTATTGTCGTTTTATACCAACGATTCTTATATTCTTCCCGGTTCTCTGATATACAAAGATATGCGTTTACAGGCTGCACTGGCTAACGGAGCCGTACAGAAAGCTTTGCTGGAAGCAAAAGGAGATACAGATCCCCGGTTGTCGGCCCGTTTGAATCCGGTGGTCGTGGATACCCATCCGCTGAATAATCCCTGGTTGAGTTATGCCGTATATCTTTCGAATATATTGTTACCTGCGTTTTTGGGTATGTTTGCCATGTTTGTGGTTACCTATAGCTTTGGAGAAGAATTGAAAAAAGGGACAGCCCGGGAATTGATGGCATTGAGTCATGATTCGGTGTTGACGGCCGTTACCGGAAAGCTACTTCCGCAGTTGTTGATCTTTATGGTAATCGGTTGCTTTTGTCTGGCTTTATTGTACAGGTTTCTGCATTTTCCTTTAAATAGCGGATTTTTTCCGATGTTTCTGGTGATGTTGTGTCTGATATTGGCATCGCAGGGATTTGCTTTACTGATGACGGGGATTTATAGCCGGAACCGGATCGCATTGAGTACCTGTGCTTTGTGGTCGGTATTGTCGTTTTCTGTCAGCGGCTTTACTTTTCCCGTCCGTTCCATGCCGGAACCGATGCAATATTTTGTTCCTCTTTTTCCGATGCGGCATTATTATCTGATATATGTCGATCAGGCTCTTAACGGAATTCCGCTGACCTATTCCTGGCAGCCCTATATGGCTCTTGTACTTTTTATGCTTTTGCCGTTGCTTGTTATGCCGCGTTTGAAAGCCCGGTTGTTGAAAAATGAGTATTTGCCTTAAGAGGATGCAAAAATGAGAAAAATGTGGTATAACATAGGGTATATTTTTCGAAAAGAATTAAAAGCCGTTTTCGGTGACAGTGCGGTGTTGACCTTTTTTATCGCATTGACATTGGTATATCCGGTGGTGTATACTTATATTTACAGTAACGAGACGGTTTTCGACGTCCCTGTCGCAGTGGTAGACCGGGCAAATGGCTATGAAAGCCGGGAGTTTATCCGGGCGTGGGATGCCTCTTCCGGTGTTGCTGTGGTGGCGAAATGCAGGGATATGGAAGAGGCCCGGCAGTTGTTGTATGAGAAGAAAATATACGGTATTCTGGAAATACCTGCGGATTTCGACCGGGATTTAGTACAGGGCAGACAAGCTCATGTGTCTTTGTATTGTGATATGGGGGCTTTGCTTAATTACAAAGCTTTGTTGCAGGCAGCCAGCAGTGTCGCTATCGGAATGGGGAAGGCCATACAGGTAGAAGGCCTGCCTTATGCTTCGGTCAAACAACAGGAGTTGACAGCTTCTCCGGTGCGGATGGAAGAAGTAAAAATTTTCAATCCCCAAAGTGGGTATGCTACTTTTATCATCCCGGCTATTTTGATTTTGGTTATACAACAATCCCTTTTACTGGGAGTCGGCACTTTGGCTGGGACGGCCCGGGAGCGCAACCGTTTCGGGCGTGTAACACCGTCGAATGGGCATTATGCTGATCCGGTAGCGGTGGTTGTAGGAAAAGCTTTGGCTTATTTACCGGTTTATATTTTGATGTCCGTATGGATATTTGTGGTGGTACCTGGTATTTTTAACCTGACCCGGATTGGGGATAAATGGGAATTGTTTCTTTTTCTGACTCCCTTTTTGCTGGCCTGCGTTTTTTTGGCAATGGCCTTATCGTTTTTGTGCCGGCAGCGGGAAACACCTTTCCTGATATTCGTGTTTACATCGGTTCCTTTGATGTTTATGTCGGGTATATCCTGGCCTTCATCCGCGATTCCGGACTATTGGGTGTTTTTTTCAAAGCTTTTCCCTTCGACATACGGTATTGAAGGATATGTGAAAATAAATAGTTTAGGAGCTTCTTTCGGAGATGTCCGGGGAGAGTTTCTGAGCCTTTGGATATTGGTTGCGGTTTATTTCGTTTTGGCTTGTTTTTTGTATTATTGTGAGGGGCGTAGAATCCGGAAAACGTTTTCCGGTCTTTAGCTCTTTGCTGTTTTTATTGTATGGGATAACGTCGCTTGCCGTAGTGGGGAAATGAAGATCGCCGGGGTGAAAAACAGGAGAGAAAACCGCGGTAAAGGCTTGTGCAATTGATAATAAGGAGGATTGGAACGGAGTGGTTTGTGGTAAATTTTGCGTGTGTATCAGGTGTAATTTTAGATATTGGAATATGAAACGTAACTTTGGAATTATCCTTTTGGGGATATTTTTGGTATTGTGTGCTTGCCGGCATAATACGCCCGAAAAAGAAATGTTGCCGACAGTAAAAACAGATACTGTCAGGTGTTTTCAAAATGAATTGCATATCACTTATCCGGGGAAGGTAAAAGCTGCCTCGGATGTTGATCTGGCTTTTCGGATTGCCGGTCCGATTCTGAGGATGCCGGCGGAATCCGGAGCTTTTGTGCGTAAGGGGGAGTTGGTCGCTGAAATTGATCCGAGAGATTATGAAGTGCAGCTGTCAGCAACGGAAGCTGAGTATAAGCAAATCAAAGCGGAAGCAGAACGGGTAATCGAGCTTTACCGCCGTAACAGCGTACCGGTGAATGATTATGACAAAGCCGTATCCGGGCTTCAGCAGATTACAGCGAAATACAATGCTCATAAAAATGCATTGAAAGATACCCGTTTGCTGGCACCTTTTGACGGTTATATCCAGAAAAAATATTTCGAGAAGCATGAGACTGTGGGGGCCGGGATACCCGTGGTTTCTATGATTAATCTCGGTTACTTTGAGGTCGGGATTGATATTCCGTCGAGTGATTACGTGCGTCGGGAGCATTTCAAGTCGTTTGCCTGTACATTCGATGTTTTCCCGGACCGGGAATTTCCGTTGGAACTGGTCGAGATCACGCGGAAAGCAAACTTAAATCAGTTGTATCGGGTGAGATTGCGCTTGAAAGCCGATAAAGAGTCGGCTATTGCGGCAGGTATGAGTGTCAATGTAACGATAGAATACGAACCGGAATCCGTTGTTTTGACGAGTGTGCCGGCTACCGCCTTATGTGAGGAAGATGGGAAAGCTTCGGTTTGGGTGTATGATCCTGTATTGCAGAATGTAAAGCAACGTCCCGTAAAGATGGTCAAATTGCTGAAAGACGGGCAAGCTGTTGTATACGACGGCTTAAAAGCCGGTGATATAGTGGTATCGGCAGGTGTGCATCGTTTGAAAGAAGGGATGAAAGTGAAGGTGCTGAAATCAGTAAGTCCGACAAATGTCGGAGGTTTGTTGTAATGCCGTTTGTTGGTTTAAAGTAGAAGTTATGAGTATAACTGAATATGCCTTGAATAATAGGGCTTTGATGAAGTTTTTTATTGCCGTGCTGGTGGGTGGGGGAATTTTCGCTTTTCTTTCCATGAGTAAGTTGGAAGATCCGGAAATCAAGGTAAAACAGGCAATGGTAGTTACTGTTTATCCGGGGGCTTCGGCTCATAAAGTCGAGTTGGAGGTAACGGATGTGTTGGAAAGATCGATACGCTCGATGGGAGAAATCGATAATATCCAGTCGAAGTCTTTAGCGGATGTTTCACAAATCACCGTCGAGATGAAGAGTACGGTTGCTCCGGATGAGTTGGAGCAGGTGTGGGACATGTTGAGACGGAAGGTTGCCAATGCTCAGGCCGGTTTACCTGAGGGAGCGCGTCCGTCGCTGGTGATGGACGATTTCGGAGATGTGTACGGTATGTTTTATGCCATGACGACGGACGGCATCCCGGATGAGGAATTGATGGATTATGCCCGGTTGGTGAAACGGGAGTTGCAGGATGTGGAGGGAGTACGTCGTGTAGAAATCTACGGAGACCGTAAGCCATGTATCAATATCGAGATCATTCAGGACAAGATGGCCAATCTCGGCGTTCATCCTTTAGAGGTGTTGTCGACATTGACCAATCAGAATAAAACCGTGTACCCGGGGTATTTCAATAGCGGGGATATCCGGGTTCGGGTAACTATAAACGACGATTACCAATCGATAGAAGACATCAGGAATCTGATTATTCAGGGGCATGAACAGGACCAATTACGTTTGGGGAACATCGCTTCTGTGACACGGGGATATGATACGCCTTCCCGTAATGAAATGAGGTATGACGGGCAACGGGCTTTGGGGATTTCTCTGTCAATGGAAAAAGGAGGGAATATAGTCGAACTGGGAAAGGTCGTTGACCGGAAACTGGAACAACTGAAAGAAGCCCGTATTCCCCTGGGAGTGGAGTTTCACAAAGTATTTTTCCAGCCGGAGCAAGTACGGAATGCAATCAATGTATTTATGATTAATTTGTTGGAATCCGTACTTGTCGTAATTTTAATATTGATGTTTACGATGGGATTCCGAAGCGGTGCAATTATTGGGGCCGGGTTGGTTATTATTGTTCTGGGTTCTTTTGTCGTTTTGTATTTTTTTGACGGGACGTTACAGCGGGTGTCTTTGGGAGCTTTGATTGTGGCGATGGGGATGTTGGTCGACAATGCCATTGTCATTATCGACGGTATACAGGTCGATCTGGAACGTGGAATAAAGAAACCGGCAGCATTGACCAATATTGTGAAAAAAACGGCCATGCCTTTGCTGGGGGCTACTTTGATCGCTATTCTTGCGTTTTTGCCGATTTTTCTTTCTCCGGATACGACCGGGGAATATGTGCGGGATTTGTTTATTGTTCTGGCCGTATCTTTGCTGTTGAGTTGGATACTGGCTCTCACCCAGATTCCGGTGCATGCCGATCGTTTTCTGAAGGTGAAGCCCAGACAGGCAGAAAAGTTATACGATAGTAAGATATACCGCCTTTTCCGTCATTTTTTAAGTTATATGCTCTGGCATAAAAAACTGGCCGTCGGGGTTACGTTGGTGTTGTTGGGGGTGAGTATATGGCTTTATCGGTATATTCCCCAGGGATTTTTTCCGGATTTGAGTTATAGCCAATTGTATATAGAATTCAGTATGCCGGAGGGTACCCGGATTGAACGGGTACAGAAAGATATGGCTTCGATTGAGGATTACTTGTTGTCGCGCCCGGATATCACCCATGTGACGACGAGTTTCGGAGGAACGCCTTCCCGTTATAACCTGGTGCGTTCGATTGCCGAGCCGTCGATGTCGTACGGAGAGTTGATTGTCGATTTTACGGGGCCGGACGAATTGAAAACATCGATTCCCGAATTGCAGAAATATTTGACAGAAAATTATCCGGACGCTTATGCCAGGATTAAGCGATATAACCTGATGTATGAGAAATTTCCGGTAGAACTGATGTTTACCGGACCGGATCCGGCTGTATTGAAACAGTTGGCTGAAAAGACGGAACAAATAATGAGAAATGAACCTTCGGCTATGTTGGTGAGGAACGATTGGGAACCGATGATGCCTGTTCTGACCGTTGATTATTATCAACCGGTTGCCCGGACGGCAGGCTTGTCCCGTTCGGATATCGGGATTTCGATGCTCTCGGCTACGGACGGCTTACCGGTAGGTTCTTATTATGAAGGCACACATTCATTGCCGCTTTATATTAAAAGTGTCGATACGAAAGGGGAGAAGCCGGGTACTTTGAATACGGTACCGGTGTGGAGCATGATGCCTTCGACGGCCGTATTGAACAGCGAATCGGTCAAGGGGTTATTGATGGGGACGCTGAAAACCGAGGATTTACTGGAAGAAACTATCGGTTCCATTCCTTTGAGTCAGGCTACCCGGGGGATAGATGTGCGCTGGGAAGATCCCGTGGTGAGGCGGTATAACGGACAGCGTGCGATCAAGGCACAATGTAATAATGCTCCCGGTTATACGGCGGCAGATGTCAGGAGCGCCTTGTTGCAAAAGGTAGATACGATGACGCTACCGGAAGGCTATGCGATGAAGTGGCTGGGCGAATATCGTGCCAGTAGCCAATCGACAAAATATTTGTTCCGGAATTTACCTTGGGCCGGTATTCTGATGATCGGTATTCTGATTATGTTGTTCCGGGATTTTCGGAAACCGGCGATTATTCTTCTTTGTTTGCCTTTAGCTGCTATAGGTATCGTCATCGGGATTCTGATAAGCGGTAAAGATTTCGGTTTTGTAGCGATTGTGGGAGCACTTGGGTTGATCGGTATGATGATTAAGAACGGGGTTGTATTGCTGGACGAAATAACCTTGCAAATCGGTTCGGGTAAAGAGCCTGTTACGGCATTACTCGATTCTTCCTCTTCCCGCTTCCGGCCGGTGATGATGGCTTCAATGACGACGGTTGTGGGGATGTTACCGTTGCTGACGGACGATCTTTTCGGTTCTTTAGCTGTGACTATTATGTCCGGTTTGTTGGTCGGAACAGTGATTACCCTGGTTTTTATTCCGGTGTTATATGCTTTGTTGTTCGGGATAAAAGGAGAAAATAGAAAGAAGTTATGAAAATGTGGATAACCTTAGCGGGGCTTTTAATAGCCTGTGCCTTGCCGGCACAAGAAAAGCTGGATTTGCCGAAATGCCGGCAGATGGCGTTGGAAAACAGTAAGAAGCTGGGGATTGCCGGGCGGCAGTCAGCAAAAGCGACACTTGATAAAAAGGTTTACCGGGCCAATTTTTTCCCGAAGATTTCCGGGATGGGAATGTATGCCTATATGCAAAAGGATTATTCTTTTACGATTGACGGAGGATATTTACCGACTTATGTGCCCGATGCGTCCGGTAAATTGTTGCCTAATTTATTGCTTGATGCTGCCAATAGGCCGGTAATCGGTCCGGACGGGAATTATGTGTTCAGGCAATATGCTTTTCTACCGGATATTAATTTGTCTCTGGGCTTGGATAATGCATATACGGTCGGTGGTGTCGTAGAACAGCCGGTATATATGGGGGGAAAAATCCGTTCGGCTTTCCGGATGGCTTCTATCGGCGTGGAAATGGCTGAATTGAATTTAAAATCAGTCCGTGCGGAGGTAATAACAGAGACTGACGAAGCATACTGGCAGTTTTTGCGATTGAAAGAATTGGTCGTTTCTGCCGGAAAATACAAAGATGTGGTTGCTGAATTGGTGCGGAGTCTGACGGATGCTTACCAAACAGGTATGGCTTCTCAAAACGATTTATTAAAAGCACAGGTCAAGCTCAATGAGGCAGAATTGTTGCTGCAAAAAGCACAAAACGGGGAAAAACTGGCGGAAATGAATTTGTGCCGGGTAATCGGAGTGGATTTGGGGACATTGTTACAGGTAAAGGATTCGTTGTATGATGGGATTACTCCCGGTGTTTTATCGGTTGACGGATCCGGGGTGACAGCCCGCCCGGAGTATGGTATGCTGGACAGGAATATAGAATTGAAAAAGAATCAGACGAAACTGACCCGTGCGGATTTTTTGCCGCAGTTGGGCGTATCCGCTTCCTATGCCTGGACCGACGGTATTTCGGTAAACGGAGAAGCCGACGGTATGGCTTCTTTTATGGCGATGGCTTCTTTGAAAGTTCCGGTATTTCATTGGGGCGAAGGACGTAATAAGACAAAAGCAATGAAGGCTGAAGAAGAGATGAGTGAGTTGCAAAAAGAGGATATGGTGCGTCTTATGCAGCTTGAGGAAGCGAAAACCCGTTTTAATGTAGAAGATGCTGCTGCACGGGTGAGGCTGACGGCCAAATCTTTATTGCAGGCGAAAGAAAATCTGATGGTCAGTAAAAACCGTTATGAAGTAGGAATGGAAAGTCTGACGAATTACATGGAGGCACAGGCACAATGGCAGAAAGCCTGGAGTGACTGGATCGATGCCAAAGCCGAATTGCGTGTGAGTGAAACGCATTACCTCCGGGCGACCGGCAGATTGGAGTGAAAACAGGAGCATTTTCTCTCCTGTTTCCACTTGTTTGTCTTGAGTTCAACTTATAAATGCAACTTTTTGGGTGCGGATAATAAGCAATAAAAACATTTATTTTTCAGAGAGGAAAGAGAGACAATGTCCCCCTTTCTCTCACTCTGAATGGATAAAGTTTGCTATCTTTGCTTTAATTGTCCGTCCAAAGAAAAAAAAGTTGCAGATGAGCAAACATATAACCGAGGAACAAAGGTATGCAATTTCTATGATGTTGCAAATACCGATGAGCAAAAAAGCAATAGCGGAAGCTATCGGAGTAGATAAAAGCACTGTTTACAGGGAGATAAAGCGCAATTGCGACGCCCGAAGTGGTAGCTATAGCATGGAGCTTGCCCAGCGAAAAGCAGACAGGCGCAAGCAGCAAAAACATCGCAAGGAAGTGCTTACACCGGCAATGAGAAAACGGATAATAAAGCTGTTGAAGAAAGGATTCAGCCCGGAGCAGATTGTCGGCAGGAGCCGCTTGGAGGGAATTGCGATGGTATCTCACGAAACGATATATCGCTGGATTTGGGAGGATAAGCGGCGGGGTGGCAAACTGCACAAATATCTTCGCAGACAAGGTCGCAGGTATGCCAAACGTGGTTCTAAAAATGCAGGGCGAGGATTTATCCCAGGCAGGGTGGATATTGATGAGCGTCCCGAGATAGTGGAACTGAAGGAGAGATTTGGTGATTTAGAGATAGATACAATTATTGGTAAGAACCACAAAGGTGCCATTCTTACCATTAACGACAGAGCAACAAGCAGGGTCTGGATACGCAAGTTGTCGGGAAAAGAAGCCATCCCGGTAGCTAAGATTGCAGTATGGGCACTGCGGAAAGTGAAAAACTTAATACACACAATTACGGCTGACAATGGAAAGGAGTTTGCAAAGCACGAGGAAATTGCGCAAAAATTGGAAATAAAATTCTATTTTTGCAAACCATACCACTCATGGGAACGTGGTGCCAATGAAAACACCAACGGGCTTATCAGGCAGTATATCCCAAAGGGTAAGGACTTTAGTGAAGTAACCAACAAACAGATTAAGTGGATTGAAAATAAACTCAATAATCGACCTCGTAAAAGACTTGGATACCTCACGCCAAACGAAAAATTTAAACAAATTATTAATCAGAATTCTGTTGCATTTGCAAGTTGAATTCAGCTGTTTTATTCTTTTTCACTGACGGCTACGGCTTTTTGGTTTTTCCGGATAAGCATGCGTAAATAAAATAACCTGACGGTTTCCGGTGATACCTTGTATCGTTTCGCAATTTTTTGAAAAGAAAGCCCTTCGGTCCTTAATCTGCATATCTCATCTCTGTATTCATGTAGTTTTCCACAACTGAAACTACCTTTTGGACGTCCCAGTTTCATACCGGCTGCCCGACGGCGGGCCAATGCTTCGCGTGTACGTTGAGAAATCAGCGTACGTTCGATTTCTGCACAGAGTCCGAAAGCAAAGGCAAGCACCTGGCTGTTGATCGAAGTGTCGAATTTGTACCCTTCTTTGATGCTGTGGATGGTGATGCCCTTTTCGATGGATTGATGAATGATGTTCATGATATTCATCATTTTACGGCTGAGACGGGATACTTCCGTGATAATCAGAATATCCCCCCGCTGCAGGCGTTTGAGTAAAGAACCTAATTCCCGTTCGTTTTCTTTTTTGGTTCCGCTGACAGTTTCTGTACACCAGGTCGTTATTTCCAGGTCATGTTTCTTACAGAAATTCAGTACTTCGCTTTTTTGATTTAAGATTGTTTGTTTGTCTGTGCTTACACGTAGATAAGCTGCTACGATTTGTTTTCGTTCCATTTTTCGTTTTTTTCCCAATGTTGATAATAATATATAGACTAAGGCAGACTGACGGTTACGAACGGTTTCCCAATCCCGGTCGTATCGGTATGTGTCTGCTTAGGTGTTAAGAGTCAGTGCAAAAGGCTGTAGAAGGTGAAAAAGAGTAGTAAGCAGGGGTACATACGCTGTTTTTTCTCTGTGATCGATATAACGAGATATCTAGCATATTTTACCATTTTAGACAATTTTACGACAAATATAAAAAGTTTTAATTAAAACTTGGCTTATATCCGTCTATAGACGTTTTAATGTATTTGTTTTTTCTTTTTTTGGTTAAAATGAAACAATCCTTTTTCGAATGAGTATATAGAAGAGTACTTTTTAATTGTAGATTTATGATTTACGATTTTAGATTAATGGATCTGATAATGAATCAGTTTTCGAATGATTTACAATTGACGATCTGAAATTTACAATTTATATGTAGGTTTTAAGTTTACGATTATAGATAGAGCTTTCAATTTCCGTTTTGTTAAAAAAATGAAAATTGTAATTTTTTCAAAATATATTTATGAAAACAATATTTTTTTTAAGGAATATACTCGTTATGACGGGAATTGCCGTGATCGTATTTTCTTGTCGTCAGAAAACGGAATCTTTATCGATAGCGCAATTGGTAAAAACAGCGGAAGTGAAAACCCGGGAAGGTTTACTGACGGTTACTTATCCCGGTCGCTTACAGGCAGCTTCGGATGTAAAACTGTCTTTCCGGGTGGCCGGACCGATACAGAAAATTTTTGTTTCAGAAGGAGAATATGTTAAAAAAGGGCAGCTTTTAGCTCGCCTGGATCCCCGGGATTATCAACTGCAATATGATGCGGCACATGCTGAGTATATCCAGGTAAAAGGGGAATCGGAACGGGTGATGGAACTTTATAAGCGGAAGAGCGTACCGGTAAACGAATACGATAAGGCTGTTGCGGCTCTCAAGCGGGTGACGGCTGCTTACCATGCACAGAAAAATGCGTTGGAAGATACCCGTTTAAAGGCGCCTTTCGACGGGTATGTACAGACAAAGTATTTCGATGCTTTCGAGATCGTCAGTCAGGGGACTCCTGTCGTATCGATGATCAATAACGATTATCTGGATGTCGATGTGGAGGTTCCTTCCAGTGATTATATCCGGCGGGAAGATTTCAGGACCTTTTACTGTACAGCGGATGTTTATCCGGATCAGGAATTGCCATTGGAGTTACTGGACATCACCCGGAAAGCTAATTTTAACCAGTTATTTAAGGTCAGGTTTCGTTTAAAGCGGGACAATAATCTGAATCTGGCACCCGGAATGAGTGTCAGCGTTACAATAGATTATGCCCCTACGGCAGAACATCTGGCAGTCGTTCCGGTATCGGCTCTGTTTCAACAAGAAGGCCGTTCCTATGTGTGGTTGTTGGATACAGATAAACAAACCATAAAAATGTTTCCGGTAAAAGTGAGACAGGTGACGAAAAGCGGGGAGGCTATTGTAGAATCCGAACTCCGTCCGGGAGAACAGATTGTTTCTGCCGGAGTAAATAGCCTCAAAGACGGACAGAAAGTACGGATATTGCCCGCTCCTTCTTCTTCCAATGTCGGTCAGCTTTTGTGATCTCTGTTATTTCGACTTTTAGATATAAAAACTATGAATTTTACAGAATATGCATTAAAAAATAAGGCGTTGGTTTACTTCTTTGTGGTGGTACTGATTGTCGGGGGGATTTATTCGTTTATAACGATGAGTAAGTTGGAAGACCCTGCAATTACAGTGAAGCAAGCTATGGTGGTGACGGCTTATCCGGGCGCTTCTGCTTATCAGGTGGAATTGGAAGTGACCGATGTACTCGAGAAATCGATTCGTTCGATGGGTGATCTGGATCACGTAGAGTCGCGTTCGATGGATGATGTTTCCGAGATATTGGTGGAATTGAGCAGTACGGTACCTTTGGCTGAATTACAACAAAATTGGGATATTTTACGCCGGAAAGTGGTAAATGTACAGGCACAGTTGCCGGAAGGGGCGCAGACTTCTGTCGTTATGGATGATTTCGGCGATGTGTACGGTATGTTTTATGCTATGGTATCGGATGGTTTCGGTTACCAGGAAATGATGGATTATGCTCAGTTGGTAAGACGTACCGTATTGGATATTGACGGGGTGAGTAGTGTCGACATTTATGGGGAAAGAGAACCTTGTATCGACGTTCGCATACTGGAAGATAAAATGGCGAATCTGGGGGTACACCCTGCAGAAATAATCCTGACATTGAACAGTCAGAATAAAACGGTGTATTCAGGCTATTATAACAGCGGGGAAAAACGTATCCGGGTCGGGGTAAACGGGAATTTTAAAGAGATAGAAGACATCCGGAATCTGTTGATCCGGGGGCATGAGGAAGATGAGTTGAAACTGGGCGATGTGGCCGAAATTAGTAAAGGTTATGTCGAGCCTGCCCGGGAAGGCTTGTGGTATGATACGATTCCGGCTATAGCTATTTCTATTGCGATGCAGGAAGGCGGAAATATTATAGATTTGGGAAAAGTCGTCGATAAAAAGCTGGATGAACTGAAACAGGAAATTATCCCGGCGGGGATTGACTTTAAAAAAGTGTTTTTTCAGCCCACCCGGGTAAAAGAAGCAATCAATGTTTTTATGGTCAACCTGATCGAATCGGTTCTGATTGTGATTCTGGTCGTCATGTTGTCGATGGGATTGCGCAGCGGATATATCATTGGGGTTGGCCTGGTAATTGTGGTTTTAGGTTCTTTGGTCGTTTTACATATGATGCACGGTACGTTGCAACGGGTATCCCTGGCTTCGTTTATTATAGCGATGGGGATGCTGGTAGACAATGCGATCGTGATTGTCGACGGAATAATGGTCGATTTGCAGCGGGGAGTGCAAAAACCGGCTGCATTGGTCAATATTACGAAAAAAACAGCCTGGCCTTTGCTGGGGGCTACTACAATCGGAATTTTAACGTTCTTACCGATCTATTTGTCTCCGGATACGACGGGAGAGTATGTTCGTGACCTCTTTATCGTATTGGCGGTTTCTCTTTGGCTGAGCTGGATACTGGCATTGGCTTATGTACCGATACAGGCTGGCCGTATCTTAAAGCCGAAAGGCAAACCGGTCAGCGAGGCAGTGATGTATGAGCGGCCGGTATACCGGTTCTACCGGAGAATATTGCAGTTCTCCGTACACTATCGCTGGATGATAGTTGCGGTTGTCGTCATCTTGCTGGCCATCAGTATGTGGGGATTTCGGTTTATCCGTCAGGGGTTTTTCCCGGATTTGAGTTACAATCAGTTGTATATTGAATATCAAATGCCTTACGGGACAAATCCGGAAACTGTCCGTCAGGATTTGGCATCTATGGAACATTACCTGATGAGCCGGCCTGAAATAACAGCCGTAACGACCAGTCTGGGAGGAACACCTTCCCGTTATAATTTGGTCAGGACAGTGGCAGAACCTGCTTTAAGCTATGGAGAGCTGATCGTGGATTTTACCTCTCCGGCTACCTTGAAAACGAATTTGAATGAGTTGCAGCAATATCTTTCGGAACATTATCCCCAGGGATATGTCCGGATGAAACAATATAACCTGATGTATATGAATTTTCCGGTGCAATTTATGATCTCCGGTCCCGATCCGGCTGTGCTGAAAGATTTGTGCAGACAGGCAGAGAATATCATGCGTCAGGATTCGACGGCTGTTTTGGTGACGAATGACTGGGGGCCGATGACCCCTGTTCTGGATGTAAAGTACCATCAACAAATCGCCCGTATTTCCGGTTTATCGCGTGAGGACGTCAGTCTGGCTTTATTGGCGGCAACGGAGGGTTTACCGATAGGTTCCTATTATGAAGGAGATCATGATTTACCGATTTATATCAAAAGTGTAAACCGTAAGGGAGAACGTCCGGAACAGATTAATAACGTTCCGGTATGGAGTTTGGCCCCTTCGGTAAACGGGTTGAGTATGCAAATGGTCCGGGAGCTGATGACGGGAATGGTGTCTGAAAATGACATCCTGCGGGGAATGATAGGCTCCCGGCCTTTGAACCAGGCTATTAACGGTGTGGATATGAACTGGGAAGTCCCTTTGGTACGCAGGTATAACGGGCAGCGTTCGATCTCCGTACAATGTAATAACGCTCCCGGATTTACGGCGGACGAAACACGTAACAGTTTACTGGCACGTATGGATTCACTTCAGATTCCACCCGGTTATACGACCGAATGGCTTGGAGAATACCTGGCCAGCACCCAGTCGAAGCAATATCTTTTTAAGAACGTTCCTGTAGCTATCGTGTTGGTAATTGCCATCCTGGTCGCGTTGTTTGCGGATTTCCGTAAGCCTTTGATGATATTGCTCTGTTTGCCTTTGGCTATCATCGGAATTGTAGCCGGGATGCTGTTGGCGGGAAAAGATTTCGGTTTTGTCGCAATTGTGGGCGCATTGGGTTTGGTCGGTATGATGATCAAAAACGGGGTTGTCCTCGTTGATGAAGTAAATATACAGATACAGAGCGGCAAAGAGCCGTTTCTGGCTTTGCTCGATGCCTCTTCTTCACGTTTGAGGCCTGTGCTGCTGGCGGCGATGACGACAATTCTCGGAATGATCCCTCTGGTTAATGACGATATGTTCGGAGCATTGGCGGTTACGATTATGGGCGGATTA